>JBJEND010000049.1:0-3491 GCA_051880015.1 Butyrivibrio sp.
GAACCCACGTATCCAGCTTGGAAGGCTGGTGTTCTACCATTGAACTACACCCGCGAACGTCTTTCGACTATGATATATTATCATAAGTCGAAAGAATTTACAAGTGTTTTTTATAAATTTACAGAGGAATATTTCCGTGTTTTTTTGGAACACCGGCTCTGTCTTTCTGGGCCAGCATATGAAAAGCATTTAACACTCTTTCTTTGGTCTCTTCCGGACGAATGACTTCATCCACATAGCCTCTTTCGGCTGCTACATAAGGATTCATAAACTTCTTTTCATATTCCTCAATAGCTTCTTTACGGGCTTCATCAGGATTCTCTGCTGCCGCTATTTTTTTATTGGCAATAATATTTACCGCACCTTCAGCACCCATTACCGCAATCTCTGCAATAGGCCAAGCAAACACAAAATCTGCGCCTATTCCCTTACTGGCCATTGCAATATAGGCACCTCCAAAGGCTTTTCTCAATATAACCGTAACTAAAGGAACCGTAGCTTCATTGTAAGCATAAAGCATTTTGGCACCATGCCTTATTATTCCGCTTGTCTCCTGGCTCTTACCCGGAAGAAATGCCGGTACATCCACAAGGGTGAGAATGGGAATATTAAAGCTGTCACACAGGCGTACAAATCTTCCTGCCTTATCACCTGCGTTAAAATCAAGAGAGCCTGCCATACATAACGGCTGGTTTGCCACTACTCCCACAACCTCGCCTTCCATTCTCATGAAGCCGACTATTATATTTTTGGAAAATCCTTCCTGAACCTCAAGGAAGCTGTCCTTATCTGCCAGCTCCTCTATAACCTCATGCATATCATAACCGATTTTCATACTTGGAGACACTATATCCCTCAGACGCTTATGATAGTATTTCTTAACAGGCTCAAGTTTAGGGGCCTTTTCTTTATAATTTTCAGGAAGATAAGAAAGTAAATTTCTGACTCCTTCAAGACAGGTTTTATCATCTTCATATACAAAATGAGCCACCCCGCTCCGGTTCATATGTACATCCGCACCGCCCAGTTCATCAGTGGTAACCACTTCACCGGTAACCTCTTTAATAACCTTAGGACCGGTAATATACATCTGTCCGTTATTTTTTGTCATAAAAATAAAGTCACAGAGGGCCGGGGAATAGCATGCGCCTCCGGCACAGGGTCCCATAATAACTGCAATCTGTGGAGCTACCCCTGACATATGAGTGTGGTATCTGAACATCTTTGCATAGCCGTTAAGACTGTCAATGCCCTCTTCGATTCTGGCTCCGCCGCTGTCATTAATTTCCACAAAGGGTGCCTTGGCATCCATGGCCATCTCCATAGCCTTACATATCTTCATGGCATGATACTCACCCAGTGCTCCTCCTCCAACGGTAAAGTCCTGGGATGAGGCAAACACGATTCTTCCGTTTACCCTTCCGTAACCGGTAACAACACCGTCACCGGGTATTCTTTTTTTATCCATCCCAAAATCTGTGGTTCTGGAGGTCATAAGATTATTAACCTCTACAAATGTACCCTCATCAAAAAGAATATTAAGTCTCTCCCTGGCGGTTAATTTACCTCTCTCATGCTGCTTATCAATTCTTGCCTGACCACCGCCCATAACGGCTTTTTCACGACGTTCCTCAAGCTCTGTCAATTTCTCATTCCACATTGTATTTTGCCTTTCTTATCCGATAGAATTCAAATCTTCTACTGTGTTAAGAGTTATCACTTTTTTGCTTCTGTCTATTCTCTTCATGAAACCTGCAAGGGTCTTGCCGGGTCCTATTTCATAAAATGTATCACCTCCGTCTGCTATCATCTTTTCCACAGTCTGCTGCCACTTAACAGGAGAATACACCTGACGCTCGAGAGAATCCTTAATCTTGGAAGCATCGGTAATTTCCTCAACATCCGCATTATTAATATATGGTATAACAGGATTATCAAACTTCACATTAACAAGTTCTTCTCCCAGCTTGTCACCTGCTCCCTTTAACATAGGCGAATGGAAGGGGCCGCTTACATTAAGAAGAGATACCATTTTGGCACCGGCCTCCTTTAACGGCTCTACTGCCGCATTAACGGATTCTGTATAGCCTGATATTACAATCTGTCCCGGACAGTTATAATTGGCAGGAGATACCACCTTGCCGGTCTCCTCTGTAATTTTGTCACAGATTTCATTAATTTTATCTGCGTCCAGTGCAATGACAGCCGCCATGGCGCCCTTACCGGCGGGAACTTCATTTTCCATATACATTCCGCGTTTTCTTACTAACTTCATGGCATCTTCAAAGGATAGTGCTTTAGAAGCCACCAAAGCAGCATATTCGCCAAGGCTTAAACCGGCTGTTATGTCTGCGGTTATTCCTTTAAGTTCAACGGCTTTAAGTATACAGATTTCCGCTGCCAGCATGGCTGCCTGGGTATATTCTGTCTTATTAATCAAATCATTTTCTTCAAAAAGTATATGCTTTAAATCAAAATCCATAAGCTCATCAGCTTTATCGATTATTTCACGGCATTCAGGATATGTATCGTAAAAATCCTTTGCCATTCCCACATACTGTGCTCCCTGACCGGGAAAAATAAATGCTGTCTTACTCATTTTTATGCCTTCTTTCCATAGTTCCGTGACTTATTATTCAGCATATATTGCTTCTTTGTCCACGGCAGTAAACATTAACTCACCCTTTGCGCGAACTTTATCGTTAACTGAAACGGTTACGGCAAAAGTATACAATCCGGATGCTCCCATAGTCTTTTTACAGTCAATAATCATTGTGTCACCCGGAATTATGGGTTTAACAAATTTAAATTCTTTAATCTTTAACAAAACATAAATTGTGCTGTCATCAGTTCCGTCAGCTTCAATGGCAAGAGAACAGGACTGGGCTGCCGCTTCCGTTACCAGCACTCCCGGCATAATCGGTGCATCCGGGAAATGGCCCATAAAATAAGGCTCGTTAACTGATACATTCTTAAGGGTTTTAACCGATTCCCCCGGTACAAGCTCAAGAACCTTCTCTACCATCTGAAAGGGAGGTCTTTGTTTAATTCTTTTATTAATCTCAATAATATTCATCATTATAAGCTTAATCCTCCGTCCATAACAATTACCTGACCGGTAATATAAGAACTTGCGTCACCGCAAAGCATCGTAACGGTTTCTGCAACCTCTTCAACCGTTCCCAGTCTTCCCATAGGAATATTTTTAAGATACTCTGCCTTTTTCTCTTCAGGAATGGCATCTATCATCTCCGTAGTAATGAATCCGGGAGCTACTGCATTTACCTGTATTCCGTAAGGTGCCAGTTCCTTGGCAAGAGTTGCCGTCATGGAATTAACCGCGCCCTTTGTGGCACTGTACACTGACTGGCCTGCAAGGGCAAGCTTAGAGCTTACGGAAGAAACATTAACTATTCTTCCGCTTTTCTGCTTGAACATCTTAAGGGCAGCCTGCTGACAGCAGTAAAAATATCCCTTGATATTAATATCCA
>JBJEND010000050.1:0-3480 GCA_051880015.1 Butyrivibrio sp.
CTTATGAATTGTGGTATCATTAACCTTGAAACGGAGATGATTGCCCAATGAATACATACAAAACCGCAGAAGTCGCAAATATAATAGGAATACATCCCAATACAGTCCGACTGTATGAGGAGCTGGGATTAATTCCAAAACCGGAACGAAAGTCTAACGGATACAGGATTTTTACAGATTTTCATATCCAGCAATTAAGGCTCGCCCGGCTTGCCCTTCAGGTTGAAGTCTTACAGAATGGTTTAAGAAAAAAAATCCTTCAAGTGGTAAAAGCATCCGCTGCCGGGGATTTCAATACTGCTCTTTCCCTTACGGAAGATTATATTCAACAGATTAAACAGGAACGTTCCAATGCCGGAGAGGCGATTACGATTGTAAAACAGATACTTTCCGGGGGCGTGCCGGATAGTTCTCATTTTTTCAGAAGAAAAGAGGTATCTGAGTACTTAGGTATCTCAATGGACTCTTTGAGGAATTGGGAAATGAACGGTCTGCTTACCGTCAAAAGAAAACAGAACGGATATCGTGTCTATACAGATGAAGATATTAAACGTCTTATAATTATTCGTTCTTTGAGATGTGCAAACTATTCTTTAGAGGCAATTTTGCATATGCTCAGACAACTTTCTGAAAATCCGGATACAGATATTGAGGTAATTCTGAATACTCCGAAGCAGGACTCAGATATTATATCTGTCTGTGACAGGCTTATCGTTTCTTTATCCTCAGCGGAAGAAAATGCTTACAAAATATTATCCATGCTGCAGGATATGAAAGTCAGATTTTCATAACCCTCCATTTTGCCACCAATGTTTTCATTGGTGGTATTCTTTTGTGGTAAAAATGAAAGGAGACAAAAATCATGAATACAAAACAAACAGCCTGGAAAAGTCAGGCAATACTGTTTCTGATTAGTCAGTGCATTACATTATTTGGCTCTACCCTTGTTCAAATGGCGATTGTATGGTATGTGACAATTCAAACCTCTTCGGGAGTGTGGGTTGCAGCATTTACCGTATGTTCTTACCTGCCGCAGTTTTTAATTTCTTTTGTTGCGGGTGTATGGGCGGACCGCCACAGCCGCAAAAAACTAATCATCGGAGCCGATTTCCTTATTGCCTTTGTAACATTGTTAATGGTATTGGCAATTCCGCATATGAGGGATAAAGCCCTGATTCTTGTTGCTCTGCTTATTATGTCAGTAATACGTTCTTTAGGGGCAGGTATTCAGACACCGGCAGTGAATGCAGTAATTCCACAGCTTGTACCGGAGGATCAGATTATGCGTTTTAATGGTATAAACGCAACAATGCAATCTGTTGTTCAATTTGCGGCTCCTGCGGCAGCCGGTGCATTACTGACCGTAAGCACACTGGGTTCAACTCTAATGATTGATATTGCAACCGCTATTGCAGGTATCGGATTACTTTCGACTGTAATGATTCCAAAGCAGGCAGTTCAAACCGAAGGATCTTCTGTATTTAAAGATATGAAAACAGGTATTAAATATACCCTTTCAGATAAGCTTATAGGAAAAGTGCTGATAGTCTACGGGCTTTTCATTTTTCTTTGCGTACCGGCCGGTTTTCTGTCTCAGTTGCTTGTGAGCCGTGTTTATGGGGAAACCTATTGGTATCTGACAGCAGTGGAATTGACAGGATTTATCGGAATGATAGCCGGCGGACTGCTTATGAGTTCATGGGGCGGATTTAAGAACCGTGTAACCACCATATCTGTGGGACTGATTGTTTTCGGCTCATTGGCTATCGGCATGGGATTATCGAAACAATTTGCCCTCTACCTTACACTGATGGTTATTTATGGTGTTGCCATCACTATGGTTCAAACAGCCACTACTACAATAATTCAGGAAAAAGCCGAAATCTCCATGCAGGGGCGCGTATTCGGGCTTCTTGGCGGCATGTACTCCGGTTTTTTACCTATAGGAATGGCTGTATTCGGACCATTGGCAGACAAAATACCGTTACAATGGATTATGATTGGTTCAGGTATTGCTCTGATTGTACTTTCCGTATTCGTTGGTACGGATAGAAAACTGCGTTAAAATTATTTACAATTCTCCCAAATCAAGCTGAATAGTCAATTTTCACCTGTTTTATCTGGTCCATATCAGGAATTTTGCACTATATTAGAATCTTGGACTTATATAAGGAAATTCTGTTTGCAGGCCCACGGCAGTCGGCCTGCGGGAAGCCTTACTCCGTTTCCGTGGGCCTGTGTAGTAGTTATCTCGCTGCAGGCCCACGGAACTGCCTTTTCAAGCGTAAAGCACAAGAAGTTGCGGGCTTTTTGAAGCGTTTTTTTCATATAGACCCAAGAATAGCGTTTGGCGAAGTAATAGTGGAAAATACCGATTTACTCAAGTATATATTCATTCCATATGCTATTTTCATAATATACACTATTCTCTTCGGCTACAAGGCTGTCTCCTGACAGTTCACACCAAATATTAATTCCTTGGGGTGTATTCCAATCCGCTTCACCAGCTCTCCCCTGCCCTGAACCTACATACCAACACCATAAACCATTTTCTGACATTATATTAATTTCTTCTGCCGTAAAGCGGTAATAATATCTCATATTGCCATAAGGGTCTGTCAGTTCACGCCATTTATCCATATTCAGGCTGATACGGTCCTGTGAGTTAATTTCATCAATGATATTTGTTATCTTTTCGCCCTTTGGAACAAATACAACAACATGATATTTATAATCTTTTTCTTTATTTACAGACATTTTTAGTGCAAATGTGCTTCCTACACGGGGATTATATCCCTCTGGTCGGTATTTCCATGTCTTTGGTATCCTTGTCTCATTAATTCCTGTAAAAATAATATTTTCATACAGTTCTTTATAATTTCAGAAGTTTTTTCTTCCCCTAATCCTACATATCCGCACCTCATACCTGCTCCGGCCAATGCATTAATTTCCTCTGCCGTAAAAATATAGTAATATACTGAATTAAGAGAATAAGGATCCAAATATCTTATCCATTCCTCCACATTCAGGTTAATATTATTTATCTCATTGACTTTTCTCACGGTTTCATCCATTGACTCCCCATAAAATCTCACTATCGTATGATATTTATATTCTGCATTATCACGATTAAGTGACATCTTTAAGGCCAGAACCGAAGCAATATTTTCATTATACCCCTCAGGACGGTGCATATCTTCTATACGCTCTGCATTTTCTTCATCCGATGTTTGGAAATAAACTTTATCATATAATTCACTGGACAAATTATCTGTTTCTTTTATGTTATTACTGTATTGACAGCCACATATGGACAACAGAAATACACATATAACAACTGCAAAATATACTTTTCTCACAAAACAGCCTCCCAAAATAAAAGCTTTCTGATGTATATTATAATTTACTTTATTCCCTTATTCAACAGGTAATGACAAAAACGCCACCCACAGTTTACCCATGGATGGCGCTTCGCAATAA
>JBJEND010000051.1:0-17450 GCA_051880015.1 Butyrivibrio sp.
ACGCTGCAATTTTATTCTTATCTTCAACTAAAAAGCACAGTTCCACCAAAGCTGAATCCCCATATCTTCCTATGATGTCACTACCTGCCTTTGCCCCCAGGGCAAGATTAACCGAACCCAATAATATGGATTTACCGGCTCCGGTCTCCCCTGTGAGAATATTAAGTCCTTTGTGAAATTCAATTTCAGTTTTTTCGATAAGTGCCAGATTTTTCACCTGTAAACTAACTAACATATTTTATCCTTTCCGCGGAAAGATATACTGCTTTGATGTAATTTATCCAATCACCCTGCGGATTTTCTCCATAAGTGCCTTCGTATCATCAACTGTACGAATCGCGCACATTATGGTATCATCACCGGCAATTGTCCCCACAATTTCATTCCAGTTCATGGCATCCAATGCTGCCGCTACGGCCATTGCCATTCCTGAAACAGTTTTAATAACCAGAATATTCTGTGCCATATCCATTGACACATATCCGTCCTTTAAAACTCTTTTGTACTTATCCGAAAGAGTAACCTCATTCTGGCTCAAAACCACATACTTCTGCTTCCCGTTGACAGATATTTTGGACAGTTTAAGCTCCCTTATATCTCTGGAAACAGTGGCTTGAGTAACATTATACCCTTCACAGTTAAGGGCATCTGCCAGCTCCTCCTGGGTCTCTATATCTCTTTTTCCGATAATTTCGATAATCTTGCTGTGTCTTTCTACCTTCAATTTATTGCCTCTCATTCATCAGGATAATTTATTTCTTAAAATCTGAAGAAAATTATGATTCTCTGTTCTTATAAAAGTTGCCTTACGGGAGGATTTTTTAATAATTATCCTGTCACCTTCAACCAGTTCAAAATAATGGTCTCCGTCAAAGGTTACTGCTCTTTTACCATCCGTAATTCCCCTTGTTGCCAGCCTTATTTCCAGTTCATCATCCTTTCCGAAAATAACACTGCTTTTATTAAGCATATGGGGACATATGGGAGTCATTACAATGGATTCCGTTCCCGGTCTCACAATAGGTCCTCCAGCCGAAAGATTATATGCTGTGGAACCTGTCGGCGTGGCTACAATAAGCCCATCAGCCCTGTAACGTATAAGAAATTCCCCATTTACATATATATCAAAATGAATAACTCTGAGAGGACCTTCACGGTTAAGCACAATATCATTAAGTGCCTCGCCGGAGTACACCTCCTTGCCATTTCTTATTACCGTTCCGTTAAGAATCATCCTGATGTCCTTAAAATACTCATCCTTAATAAGGCTGTCAATGGCAGGGAATGCCCTTTCCATATCAATTTCTGTCAAAAATCCCAGATTCCCTATATTAATTCCGAAAACAGGAATGGAAACAACGCCTAAATCCCTTGCCGCCTGGATAAGCGTCCCATCGCCTCCCAGAACCAGCACACATTCCGTTCCCTTGGGAACCCTGTTAATATCCGCACTGTTATATGTACCTGTACCGCCACCTTCAAAGGTCTGGTATTCACAGTAACAGCCCTTATTTCTGATATATTCACATATTCTTCCGGTATTTTCAAAGCCGGTATCTTTTTGTGCATTGGCAATAATGTAAAAACGGTTCATCGCTACTCCTTAAAGCCTTTCATGGGACTCTTTTACAATTTCCTTAATGTTAATGTACTTGAGAAAATGTCCTGTTTCTCCGGGAGTTTTCACAAGATGTGCCAGATATTCTATATTGCCTTCAGGTCCTTTAATAGGGGAATAATCCAGCCCCAGTACATCAAATCCGGCCGACAGGGCAAAATTAAGGACTTCTTCTATAACCTCTTCATGAACTCCCTTATCTCGTACCACACCTTTTTTGCCTACCTTATCCCTGCCTGCTTCAAACTGTGGTTTAATAAGACACACTATCTGTCCTCCATCTTTAAGGAGGTTTTTCACCGGAACCAGAACCTTGGTAAGGGATATAAAGGATACGTCTATACTGGCAAAATCCAAAATATCATCTATGTCCTCCGGTTTCACATATCTGATATTGGTCTTCTCCATTACAATAACCCGGCTGTCCTGACGAAGCTTCCATGCAAGCTGTCCGTGGCCCACATCCACTGAATATACCTTGGATGCTCCGTTCATAAGCATACAGTCTGTAAAGCCACCTGTAGACGAACCCACATCCATACATACCGAATTTTCCAGTTTAACGGGAAATACATCCATGGCCTTTTCTAACTTAAGGCCTCCTCTGCTTACATACTTAAGGGTACTGCCCCTTAATTCAATGCTGCTGGATATATCAAACATGGAACCGGCCTTATCCTCTTTCTGTCCGTCCACATATACGATTCCCGCCATTATAACAGCTTTTGCTTTTTCTCTTGAATCTGCCAGCCTTCGCTCCACCAATAATACATCAAGTCTTTCCTTCATCTGTTAAACCTTCTTAAAATATCTTCTGAAATTTTTAGTGCACTTAATCCGTAAATCTGCTTAAGTTCTCCTGATTCTCCGTGTTCAATAAAGCAGTCAGGCAGTGCCTCCGTAAGCACCTTGACATCAATGTTGTTATTATTAACATAATGAAGGACATTCATACCGTATCCTCCGTTAAGAACGTTTTCTTCTATGGTAACTATAAGCTCATGGTCCACAGCAAGTTTCTTAATCAATTCTTCATCAACAGGTTTTACAAATCTTGCATTTACTATGGTAGGGTCAAATCCATTATCCACCAGTATATCCTCAAGTTCGTTGGCTGTTTCCACACAGGAACCCACGGCAATAACAGCCACCTTGCTGCCTTTTATAAGAATCTCACTTTTGCCGTATTCAATAGGCGCCATATTATCCGAATATACCTCTGAAGCTTTACCTTTAGGAATACGTATGGCAAGAGGTCCGTCAAAATTCACTGAATAGTCAATCATGCTTTTAAATTCAAAGCGGTTCTTAGGAGCCATTACCGTCATATTGGGAATAATGTTTAAATATGATAAATCAAAAACACCCTGATGAGTTATTCCGTCCGCTCCCACTATTCCTGCTCTTTCAACAATAAATCTTACAGGCAGTTTCTGGATACACACATCATGCAGAATCTGGTCAAAGGCCCTCTGGAGAAATGATGAATATATAGCCACATAGGGCTTATAACCTTCTGTGGCAAGACCCGCCGCAAAAGTCACTGCATGCTCCTCGGCTATTCCCACATCAAAAAATCTGTCAGGGAAGGTTTTCTCAAAGCGCTTAAGCCCGCAGCCCTCACTCATTGCCGCCGTAATAGCCACTATTTTGCTGTCTTCTTTGGCATTTCTCACAATGTGGGTGGAAAATACGTCTGAATAAGTTCTTACCTTGGTCTTATCCGTTGGTTCTCCCGTAGCCGGATTAAAGGGCCCGATTCCATGATACATGGAAGGCCTTTTTTCAGAGAAATAATACCCTTTTCCCTTCTGGGTATGCACATGTATAAGTACAGCGTGATCCAGTTTCTTAGCCATACTGATTATTTTCATTAATTTGTTAATATCATGTCCGTCCACAGGCCCCAGATATGTTATTCCCATATCTTCAAACATCATTCCGGGAACAAAAATCTGTTTTATGGAGCTTTTGGTTTTATGAATTTTTCCTATTAATTCATCACCGTAATCCGGTATTCTGGAAAGACGGCTTTTAACCCTGTATTTCAGGTCATTGTATTTTTCATCAGTCCTTAAATTAGTCAATAACTTAGATACTCCACCCACATTTCTGGATATGGACATTTCATTATCATTAAGGATAATTATCATATTACCTTTTACGGAGGAAGCATTGTTAAGTGCCTCAAATGCCATTCCTCCGGTAAGGGCGCCGTCACCTATAACGGATACTACATAGTTATCTTCTCCGGAAAGTTCTCTTGCCTTAACAAATCCCAATGCCGCAGACAATGAAGTAGATGCATGCCCCATACCGAAGCAGTCACATTCACTTTCGGCAAGTGTGGGAAATCCGCTTAAGCCTCCGTGCTGCCTTAATGTAACAAATTCATCCTTGCGTCCTGTAAGAATTTTGTGGGCATATGCCTGATGTCCCACATCCCAGAGTATTTTATCCTTGGGGAGGGAAAAAGACAGGTGTAACGCCATGGTAAGCTCCACAACTCCCAGAGGAGAAGACAGATGACCTCCGTTTTTGCTTACATTTTTAATTATGCACTCTCTTATTTCCCTTGCCAGTTCTGCATAATCTTCTGGTGAAATATTTTTAATATCATTTGGATTGTTTATATTATCTAATAACATACTTTCAGTCACCGGGGAACTGTTTTATACATTTCTTGAGGTTAAATAACCGAATAATGCAATAAGAAATTCCCGCTCCTTATTATTATTCCCTATTCCGTTCAGGCTATTAACAGCTCTGTCCGTCAGTTTCAAAATATCTTTTTCGGATTGCTCCTGTCCGTAAATGCTTAAATATGTTTTTTTGTGATTTTTCTCATCACTGTTTATTGGTTTACCCAAAACATTTTCATCGCCGCATATATCCAGTATGTCATCCCTTATCTGAAATGCCAGTCCTATATCGGCGCCTATTTTCTCAATTATATCTATATCTTCCCTAGGAGCACCTGCTATGGCTGCCCCAATCATCATGGAGCCTTCAATTAATGCCCCTGTTTTCTTCTCGTATATATAATGCAGAAGACTGTCACAGATATCCTTCCCTGTATTGATAACGTCAGCAGACTGTCCTCCGAACATACCATTAAGTCCTGTTTTAAATCCAAAAATCCGTATGGCTTCTATTGAATTATTTAAATTATCATTTGCAAAGAGGGCTGTCAGTGCTGTCTCGTAGGCCAGATGAAGCAGTCCGTCTCCTGCAAGAACTGCCACCCCTTCCCCGAATTTCTTATGGGTAGTGGGAACTCCCCTGCGGTAATCATCATTATCAATAACCGGCAAATCGTCATGAACCAGTGAATAGGTATGAAGCATCTCCATTGCAGCCATAAAAGGCTCAGCCTTCAGAATATCACCTGAATACAATTTACAAAAGGACTGTATCAGTATTGGCCTCAACCTCTTACCTCCGGCATTGATACTGTAACTCATGGCAGAAATAATTTCAGAATTAAATCCATCTGCCGCGGGAACATATTTTGACACAATCTCCCCGGCTTTTCTGCTTCGTATGTCCAACTCTTCCGAAAAATTCATCATTCTTCCCCTTCTTCTCCACTCTGAAGTACAATTATCTGCTTATGAACCTTATCCAGGGTATCATTGCATTCTTTCACAATACCCACACCTTTTTCATATTCCTTAAAGGCATCCTCCAGAGAAGTATCCTTATCCTCTAATCTGGTAATAATAGCTTCCAATTCCTGAAAGGCTTCTTCTATCTTCATGAAATAATCTCCCTTTGAATCTGCTCAGTACCGGTAACCCTGGCATTAATACGTCCGTCCAACACATGTATTGTAAGTATATCATTTTCACAGGCCTGACTGACAGATGTGATTCCTGAGCCATTTTCGTCGCTTACAAAAGAATATCCTGACGAAAGTCTTGCCACAGGTGATAGTGTTTCCAGCTTGGAACAATATACTGCAAGCTGTCCTGTCAAAACCCCCAATTTGTCCTTCATGGCACGGCTTAAACCGGCTCTGAGATCTTCCAGTCTGTTCATTCTCTCATTCAGCATATATTCCGGTGACAGATGCTGTAGATTTCTTCTGTAATTATTCAGACGCTGGGAATAATCTTCCAGTTTGAACAATATACTTTTGGAAAGTCTTAAGCGAAAATCCTCCAAATTGTTTATAATCCCTGCCATATCGCACACAGCCAGTTCTGCTGCCGCAGAGGGTGTGGGGGCTCTTAAATCCGCCACAAAATCAGCTATCGTGTAATCCGTTTCATGACCAACGGCAGATATAACCGGAGTATTACAGTCAAATATGGCTCTTGCAACCTTCTCTTCATTAAAGGCCCACAAATCTTCTATGGAGCCGCCTCCCCTGCCTGCAATGATTACATCCGTACCATAGGCATCAAGTGTACGTATTCCCCTGCATATACTGTCAGCAGCGCCTTCCCCCTGTACCAGTGCCGGATACAGTACTATCTGTATATAAGGATTGCGCCTGGTGGATACATTAATTATGTCCTGTATGGCCGCTCCTGTGGGTGCAGTCACTACTCCCAGCGTCTTCACCACCCTGGGGATACTCTTTTTAAACATTGGATCAAACATCCCCATGTCTTCCAAGGTCTGTTTCAGCTGCAGGTACTCCTCGTATCTTGCACCCAGTCCGGCCTGTTCAATCTGCCTGACGTATAACTGATATTTTCCATCCCGCTCATAAATGGTAATATTACCCTGGGCATTGACTAACATTCCGTCTTCCAGCCTGAACTTTAGTCCGCCTCTGTTCCCGGCAAACATAATTGCTGAAAGTGTGCCGTCCTTATCCTTCAATGTAAAATATATGTGCCCCGAAGTATGATATTTACAGTTGCTTACTTCACCCTGCACATTAATTTTATTCAGCAGAAAATCTGACTGAAACATATTTCTGATATACTGGTTGACCTGCCCTACCGAATAAATTTTTGACATAATGATTCCTGCCTGTTAAATTTTGGAAAGTACTCCGTTTACAAAAGATGGTGCTTTATCATCCCCGTATTTTCTGGCAAGCTCCACAGCTTCATTAATAGCCACTGCCCTGTCAACTTCCGGATCAAAAACAATCTCAAAAACAGCCAGTCTTAAAACAGCCAGTTCAGCCTTGCCGATCCTTTCTATTCTCCAGCCTGTGCAGGCCTCCCCAAGTCTTGTATCAATCTCTTCAATATGACTTAAAAGTCCGTCCACTCTTGTCTCAATTTCAGCCCTGTCCAATTCCGATATATCGGGGCAGTCCTTTATCTCCGGATACTCGGATAAATCAGGATATGCGTCGAAATACAGTGCCTTCTGCTCTTCGTACCCTTCCTTATCATAAAAATCATAACGGAATAATATTCTGAATACATGTTCTCTTAAAACTGTTCTTTTCATATATACCTCTGAAACAAAATAAAATAGAGTGCCCGTATGTATACAGGCACTCCTATTATACAATAAATATACAAAATTAAAAAGCAAAAATTAATAATTATTTGCTGACCTGTATATCGGCCACATATACATCCACTTTAGCTACAGACAGTCCTGTCATTGTCTCAATGGATGATGCAACCTTATCCTGCACAGCCATACAGGTTTTGGGAATATTATATCCGTAATTCAGCTCCAGAGTAAGGGATACACAGACAGTATCCTCTGTCATCTCCGTTCTGACACCCTTTGATAAATTCTTAATACCCATGCGGCTGACAATCTCATTGGTAATGTTACCTACCAGGGAAGCCACTCCTTCCACCTCGGTTGCTGCAATCCCCGCAATAACGGATACAACATCCTCTGAAATCTGTACTCTTCCGATATCTTCCTCTGATGTATATGATGATGATTTTGATACTTTTTTCTTATTATCTGCCATCTTTATCCTCCTGATTAACATATATTGCTATCTGTAATTATAATAAACTATCACTTGTTTTGCAAACATTTCTTACTTTTCTTCCGTATTTTCTTCATTATCATTATCATTTTTCTCATCCCCGCCGGATGGTTCTTTGTTATCACTGTTT
The DNA here is from genome assembly GCA_051880015.1 of Butyrivibrio sp. GTDB lineage: Bacteria > Bacillota > Clostridia > Lachnospirales > Lachnospiraceae > Eshraghiella. Next base: position 7,672 of record JBJEND010000051.1, read on the forward strand.
TGAGAGGTTTCAGCTGACTTGTTTTTAACAGGTGAAACAGAAGTAATGGTCAGACAGTCCACTGAGCATCCTGTTTTTCTGGTTACCACGTCTTCTATCTGGGCCAGTTCACTTTCCGTAAGCTCTTCTTTCTCCACAACTACATCTGTCTGGGTTCCGGAAATTGACACGATTACATTGGTAAAACCCTTGGCTTCCAGTAACAGTTCTGCCGCAGCTTCCTTTTCAGATGCATCGGTTATTGCCACCATCTGGGCAATGGCATCCGCCTTGGCATCATCCTGAAGATTTTCATTATTGATAATCTCCAGAAGTGTTTCCTTGCTTGTTGCCCTTATCTGCTCCCTTTCCAGCTTTGCACTTATAATAAGTTCTGAAATTTTTGTAGAAGTAAATACAGTAGTTCCCGGATCTGTAAGGCTGTTGTCATCCGGTTCTGCATCATTATTCAGTATTTCTCCCCCGGCTTCATTGGCAGTATTGGATTTGGTCTTATTTTTGTCTTTAATGTTATCTGTATAGTTTATGTAACCGGCAACGGCAATCAGCAGTGCCAGCACTGTAATGATAATATGATTTTTCTTGAAAATCTTTTTCAAGAGGCTACCTCCATTTTCATGATTTTTATTTTATTAACAGGAATGCCTAAGAGTGTACTTGCAGCTTCCGTAATTTTCGTAACCACACCTGCATCGTCCGCACCTTCTGCTATTATTACGACACCCAGTATTTCCGGCATTTCTTCATCCTGTATATAAGGCTTATGATTTCCGTTTTCTTCTGTATACAAAACGGATTCGGACTGGGACAATTCTTCTGATACACGGCTGCTCCCTGAACCGGTTTCCGTGGTCTTGGAGGATGAAATATCCTTCTGTGAATATAAAATTTCTTTACCTGTGTTTTTAACCGTTATCATTACGCTGTTTTGCCCCACCCCTTCCGTCTTTGAAAGAAGTTTTTCCAAACGTTTTTCCAATGAAGATACATAATCCTCTTTTTCGGCTTCTATAGTATACTCAGTTGTTTCTTCCGTGTTCTTTGAAGGTTTTTTCACGGGTATACTGATTACGGCAAGCAAAACTCCCACGAGAAGAATAATCGGTAGTTTATCCTTTGTAAAAAGCTTTTTTAAATGCTCTTTCATCTTTGCAGGAATTTTAATTGCCATTGTAATCTTTCCTTTCTTTTTTCTGCGGCACACCTTTTCTTCTATGATATATAAACATTTATATTGCGTTTATCCAGATTATAGAAGTTGGCCAAATATTTTTTTATTTCAATAGATACTAATTCTTCGGAAGGATTACCGCCGGATTCTGCCATGGTTCTGCAGCTTATGTATATATCCATTCCGGTTATGCTTCCGAAATTATCCTTTTCACTGTTCAATTCAATATAAATATCCGCATCCTCAAAGGTAACTTCAAGGCCTTCCACATAAGAACGTATATTTTCTTTAATTGCCAGAGTATAATCTCCTATTACTGCTTCCTTCTGCATTTCATCCACCATTGCCAGCTCATTTTTCAATGATTCCTTCATCTGCATATTGTAATTAAAGCTAAAATTTTTCTCAAAGTCATCCTCCAGATTAAGCAGGGCACCTATGGGCTTCATAAGCATAATAATCGTAATAATACCGAGAAAAAGTCGTATGTATTTTTGAAAATTCTTTCCCGGTATCAAATGCATAATCAGGGAAGCAATAATATAAAATACTGCCAGATTTTTTATCCACTCCACAAAATACAACATATGAACCTCATGATATATTATGATTAGTCGTGCTGCATACAATGGCTACTGTCAGGAGAAAAAACACCACTGCATATAAAAGTGTTTTGGACAGAAGTCCTATACTGTCACAAATTACGGAGACGGAATTTACGGCTCTCTTGTCTGAAACAGGCTCCATAACCGCTCCCGCAGCCTTATATGCCGCTGACATTATCACTGCCTTTATAACCGGACTGAAGGAAACAACTATTATTGCCACCATGGAAGCCATACCAATGGAGTTCTTTATAAGGGTTCCGGAACCAAGAATGATTCCGGACATGGAATTTAAGGCTCCTCCTATTCCGGGAATAAGGCTTGCAGCCTTACCCAGCGATGATGTCTTTAAGGAGTCCACCACAGGATTAATCATTCCCTGAATAACATTCATTCCAATTATCACGGAAAGAAGTGCCTTTAAAATCCAGTTTATTCCCCCTTTTATAAGTTCTCCTGCTTTTACAAGAAAATTTCCGTTTACTATATTATTCATGAGTCCTGTCACCATATATATATAAATCAGGGGAATTATGACTGTCTGAATTATTTTTTCCACAAATGTAATGGCCAGCGCCGTAACCTGGTAAAATCCCGTAGCCGTTGTCTGTCCCGATGCAAATCCCAACGATAGAATATATACAGGTACAATTGCCTCCATAAGCTCAATGAGTTTATTTAATGCCTCCAGAATCATATTGGCGGCAATGCTGTATCCTGCCACAAGAACTCCCAAAAGTGCGGTGAAGGCAAGATAAAAGCCTGTATCGGAAATGCTTCCCGACGCAAAGGCTCCGGCAATATTGGAAAAAAGAGCCGCCAGAATTCCTATGGAAAGTATTTTGATAATTACGCTTTTCTGCATTGAAAGCTCAGAAAAAACAATACTGAGTATGCTTTTTCCCACATGGGTAAGTGCACTTTCCGTATCCCCTTTAATAAAATCATTCACCGTTTTCTCAAAATCAAAATCTTCCTCTTCGGTAATTTCCGTAATTCCCGAATAATTATAGTAGGAACTGTCCGCAGGCGTTTCGCCGGAGTCCTCTCCGTATACAGCCACCGGCCAAAACATGATTCCAATTATTATATAAATTATTATTTTCCTTTTCATATTTACAAACTGCTTATTGTTTCAATTAATGCGCTGACAACCGGTATGCTTATTACAAAAAGAGATAATCTTGCAAACATTTCAATCTGGGAGGCTATAGACTGGTATCCCAAATCCCTGCATATTGATGACGCAAATTCAGAAACATATGTTATTCCTGTCATCTTAACCAGTATTACTATGTATTTTTTTTCAATGTTTACATATGCAGAGAATGTATTCACAGCAAGAATAATACTTTCAAGCTGGGTGCAGATTACGGCAAAAATCATAACAGCCACACCCAGAATAACGTACATACTGTAATCACTTTTCTGGTTTCTTACCAAAACTGCGAGAAAAACTCCCGTCAATCCTATTACGGCAACTCTTAGCATTCCATTCCTTTCTTATGTTTGTTTTACAGCGAAAACATTTCCTTTATTGTTTCAAATAAGTCTTTAATATAAGGGATAATCCAGAAAAGTACCAGAATAAGTCCCGCAAGGCTGGTTAGAAAAGCCTGTTCTTCCCTGCCGCTGTGCTTTAATATCTGGTATATTACAGAAACAATTATTCCAACTGCCGCAATTTTGAATATCAGTCCTATTTCCATGGTTCTTCCTTTCAAATCATAATTATGGCAATTACAATTCCGAGCATAATCCCCATACTGTTGTACAACTTTACTCTGCCCGGCAGTATTTTATCCAAGGCTTCTATGTTCATGTCCAATTCCAAAGCATAATTTTCTATGGCCTGTTTCTGTGTTTCAATGTCATTAAGTCCAAGTTCATTTCCAAGACACAGAAGTCTCTCCTTTTCCTCCCCGGTCAAATGAGTTTTGGAAAGTCCGTTTCCTATGCCTTCTGTCCAGATTATGTTAAAAGGTTTTTTGTCACTTTTATGTCCGTATTCCACCAAGTCTCCTATTATTCCTGCAAAGGGTTCTTTACATCTTCTTCGTATATTGTCAAAGGCTTCCATAATAGGAGTATGTCCGAATCCTATTTCTCCTTTGAGCAGAAAAATTATTTTCTTTAATTCCTTAAGTTCTTTCATTCTGGACTTTATATCCCTGCTTAACACAACTCCGTATCCGGTTGTGGCAGATATAACCAGCAAAGTCCCTATAAGCTTTGTATACCACTCCATATCACTTCCCCCTTTCCGTTATAAATTCCTGTAACCGTTCCTTTACTGGGAATTCCGGACAGAACCACAAAACGCTGAAATATATTATTATCAATAAGTTTTTTCATAACAGCTTTATTCTTCAGTTCCTCTATGGATGAGGCGTGAATTGTGGCGATTATTTTGCATCCGCAGTTTACGCAATATTCCAGTGCCTCCACATCTTCTTTTTTACCTATTTCATCTATTGCTATAACCTTGGGTGCCATACTCCGTATCAGCATTATCATCCCATATGCCTTCGGGCAGCAGTCCATTACATCCGTACGGATTCCCACATTATTCTGGGGGACTCCATAGCAGCAGGCCGCTATTTCACTTCTTTCATCCACTACTCCCACACATCTTCCCCTGTGTGAGGCAAACCCGTCAGAAATGTTTCTTACTATATCTCTTAATAATGTGGTTTTCCCGCTGCATGGCGGAGATATTATCAGAGTGTGACAGGGTTCATTGTGCTCGTACAGCTTTTCTATATAGCAGTCTGAACATCCCACTATTTCATGCGCCATCCTTATATTGATAAATGAAATATTTCTCACTGTTTTTATTCCGTTAAAATCCGTCACTGCCTTTCCGCAGATTCCTATTCTGTTACCGCCGGGAATAGTTATATATCCGTTTTTTAATTCTTCTTCATAGGCATACAATGAATAATTACTTATGTATTCCAGGGTTTCTTTAATGTCTCTTGTGCATATCCGGTAGGCCTGTCCTATCAGTGCCGGTTGTCCTGTTTCTGAAATAAATATTTCACCTTCATCAGTTTCAACCATTAACGGCTGTCCAACCCTTAAACGTATTTCATTGATTCTTATTGACGCAGGCACCTTTTGAAAAATTACACGCAGTTTAACCGAAAGGTATTGATATACTTCTGTCTGATTCATGTCCAACCTCCTTTAGTCAAATATATGACGGAGGATGACAGGGTATGAATTTCATTTTTAGTTGACTGGGATAAATAAAAGATATAAAATTATGTTAAATTTTTTGAAAGGAAAAGAATATTAATGAAATTTATTTTTGATATTATTAAGGGTATCTTTATCGGAGTTGCCAATATTATTCCCGGCGTAAGCGGGGGAACCATGGCAGTATCCATGGGGGTATATGACAAATTAATCGGCTCTATCAACAATCTTACCAAAGAATTCAAAAAGTCATTTATTACCCTGCTTCCCATTGCAATAGGTATGATTGGCGGAATAGGAATTTTTTCTTTTATTATTCCCTACTGCCTTACCAATTACTCTTTCCAGACCTGTATGTGCTTTGTAGGTCTGATAATGGGAGGAATTCCTGCAATTTTTGTGAATATGCAGAATTCTCTGGACAGAGAGCAGAAAAAAATTAATCCGCTGCATATAATAAGTTTTCTTGTATTTTTAGGAATTGCAGTATTTATGGCCATTGCCAATCCTACTTCCGCCACTGCCGATTCCATTACCATTAATCCCCTTATGATTATTCTTCTGATAGTGATGGGAGCCATATGTGCTGCAGCCATGGTAATTCCGGGTATCAGCGGTTCACTGCTGTTGATGATGCTTGGTTATTATTCAGGCATTATCGGAACTATCAGTTCATTTCTGTCTGCATTAAAGAATATGGACGGTTCGGCACTGGTTCACTGCATTCTGGTACTTGTACCTTTTGCAGTCGGATGTATTCTTGGAGTCCTGTTGATTTCCAAATTAATAACATGGCTTTTAAAACGTTTTGAATCAATCACCTATTGCGGAATTCTGGGGCTTATTGCGGCTTCACCTTTTGCCATATTATACAAAATGGAAAATCCCTCATATACCCCTGTTTCCGTTGCAATAGGAATAGTACTTTTCATTGTCAGCGCTTTATTCACTTATTTCTTTGGAAGAGAAACCAAGAAAGTCAAATAATTTATAAACTGCATTTCTTTTTTTCAAAGAAATTATCCACTGCCTCTACTATTTTGGAAGGTTCCATTGTTTTTAACAAATAACCTTCCGGTTTAAGGGCAGAAACACTTAAAACACTTTCTCTGTAATTTTTACCTGTGAGGAATATTACCGGAATATTTGCGTATTCCGGTTCTGAACGTATCATTTCCAAAACTTGCTTTCCGTTACATACCGGCATTTCATAATCCAGAAGTATCAAGTCCGGACAGTTTTTTGCCAGGTATGTAATGGCCATTGTTCCTGAATTGGCAAGTATTACCTGATATTTATCCTCCAGCCATCCCTTAACGTTTCTAAGCATTGCGCCTGAATCATCCACAACCAGTATTTTTTTCTTCATATGGCTTGTATCATTCACAAGGAAATTATTAATTTCTTCCACAACCTCTTTAACATTAATGGGCCGTAAAAATCTTTTCTTGATAAACTGCTCCGGAATTATCTCTTTAATTGCATCTATATGCTCCTGCTCTCCTGCTATAAATACAGGAATATTTTTCTCAATAACCATATCCTTCATGTATACCAGCATTTTCATGTCTCCAACGAGATTTTCCTCTGCCAGAATAAGCAGGGACTGTATATTTTCCCTTTCAGCCCCCATAAGAGACATATCATGTCCCACGTCCGTAATATTATGTCCAAGCTCACCTATCTGCTGTACCAGTGATGCTGCAATAAAACTTTTTGATTCTGAAACCAATAAAATATTTGACATATTAATTTTCCTCTCCTAAGATAATTTATCCGTCATTTCCCGGGTAATATACAGTATATTTTCCATGTCCACATCTGCCATATACCCCCGGAGTTTTTCCATATCATCCATACATTCTTCAGGTATTACACATTCTTCAAGCTTTTTCATGGCATCATCTGCCACATCCAGGTCAAATCCCTCCACAGCCTCATGTATTCCCTTTAAATACATCCTAAGCTCTTCATATGTTGCCGGGCGTTTTGCTGTATTTCGCGCCACACTGAATTTTTTAAGGGGAAGTTTATAGCTTCGATACAGTTCCATTACCTTTGGTGTTTCTCTTATAATGGATTCCATATCTTCATTATTACCATATTGCTCTAACCGGGCAGCCGATTCGGATAATTCCATAGCACCAATCATTCTTGCAGTGCTTTTAAGAGCGTGTACCTCAATGGTAAAATCACGAATCATATTATCCTGAATACATTTCTCAATTTTGGCAGATTTGGTATCAATAAGCTGATAAAAATCTCCCAACAGACTTTCAAATAATTTTCTGCTGCCGGAATTTTTTATACCCAGTGATACATCTATTCCTTCTATTATGTATGTAACGGCCGTTTCATCTCCGTCAGACAAAGGCATGTTTTCCTTTGGTTGTATGACTTCCTTTCTGATAATCTTATCTTTTGGAAGCCATTTGTATAAGGTCCTGCATATATTTCTCATATCAATGGGTTTGGCCACAAATCCGTTCATTCCCGCCTCTTCAAACTGTTTTTGGGATTCAACCATTGCATTGGCAGTCAGGGCTATAACCGGAAGTCTGCTAAAATATTCATCATCCCACTGTCGTAATATCTTAACGGCTTCAATTCCATCCATAACCGGCATCATATGATCCATAAATACAATATCATATTTATGTTTTTTAATCATATCAAGAGCATTTTTTCCGTTATCTGCCGTATCAATTTTCATCTTCAAAGGTGCCAGTAATCCTGTGGCAACCTTTAAATTCATATCATTATCGTCCACAATAAGGATTGAAGCGCCAGGTGCAGTAAAATCAATGTTTTCATCTCTGTCATCCTGCAGCTGTATTTCAGTTTCAGAAATAATCCGCTGCTCTACCGTAAAAGAAAATTCGCTTCCTACTCCATACTCACTTCTGACCTTAAGTTCGCCCCCCATCATTTTAATAAGATTGCTCGAGATGGACAGTCCCAGTCCCGTTCCTTCTTTATTTTTGTTCTTTTCTATATCCACCTGTTCAAATACGCCGAATAGTTTTTTAATATCCTCCTGCCTGATTCCCTGTCCGGAATCCTCCACAGCCACATGCAGACGTATCACATCATCGGAGGATTTTTCTGAACTAACAGAAAGTTTTATATATCCCTTTTCTGTAAATTTCACGCTATTATTCATAAGATTAATAAGGACCTGTCTGATTCTTAAGCTGTCCCCGAAAAGATACTTTGGAAGCTCTTTATCTATATCATATATTAATCTTATTGGTTTATCTCCGATACGATTTTCAATAATCATACGGATTTCTTTAAACATTATCTCCGGTTCATATACAGCTTCAACTATTTTAAGTTTACCTGCTTCAATTTTGGATATATCCAGAATATCATTAATAATCGCAACCAGTGTATTGCCGGAATTCTGAATGTTGGTCAGATATTCTCTTTGTTCATCCGTAAGCTCGGTTCTAAGAAGGATTTCCGACATGCCTACTATTGCATTCATAGGTGTTCTTATTTCATGGGACATATTGGAGAGAAACATGGATTTGGCGGCATTGGCCTCATCAGCTTTACGCTTCTCTTCCTGAACCTGATTGACCAGCACTATATCTGGATTTTCCAGTGTAAGGTAAAATGACAGGATAATTAACATAATACCCATTCCGCTTATTAGTGACAGAGGGTTAAATAGCTGATAAAGGGAAAGTAAAAGTTCCACACCTATGGATATGGCTATTGCTATTTTTTTCTTTTTGTGGATACTTTTCCAGTTGATTATTAATGTCAGAACAGAAAGGAATAAATATATTCCTATAGAAATATATGCCGTATTGACAGCCGGTCCATAGGAATAATTGCCCCCGGGAGTTTCCATATAGTCTATGGGCATAAAAACAGCGCACAGCAACGTAACTACAGAAAGTACTATAGCAAAGATGGGAATAAATTTATGCAGCCGTTTGATTTCTCCGGTAAGGAGGTATATATATCGGTACACCAGATAGAATAATACAGTCATACTTCCGATAAACAGTTTATGGACAACCGTATTAAACCATAACGGCACAGCTTCAAGATGATTAACCGTTACAATGGTTATTCCGTCAAAAAGCAGATGAATCATAGATAGAATAATCAGTGCAGAAAAGCACCTGTGTGACGATGTTTTCTCTCTCTTGGCTGAAAAAAACATTACTGCCATGAATGCAATTACAAGAAAGCAGGCAATTTCCATTCTAATCATTTATGTGTCCCCTTTATCATTTGTGGTATGGTTCGTTGTTAATTATTCTATAACCCCTGTATATCTGTTCAAGAAGAATTACTCTCATGAGCTGATGGGGAAATGTCATATCCGAAAAGCTTAAAAGCATATCGCTTTTGGACAGAACCCTTCCATCCAGTCCAAGAGAACCTCCTATTATAAAAGCAATATGGCTTTTCCCCTGAATTCCCAGACTGTTGATTTTGTCTGCAAATGAAACCGAATCTGTCTTACGTCCCTCAATGGCCAGGGAAATTATGTATTCATCACCTTTAAGGGCATTCAGTATGCGTTCTCCTTCTTTGGATTTAATCTGTTCCATGGCCGCTGCCGAACAGCCGTCGGGAGTCTTCTCATCCGCAGTTTCAATAATCTCAAGTTTACAATACCGGGACAGTCTTTTGGTGTATTCCAAAACTGCTTCCTGATAAAATTTTTCTTTTATTTTTCCTACACAAATAATTGATATTTTCATAATTCGAGGATACCATGTGAAATAAAAAATAGGCTTCGCCTATTCAACTCCCCTTCCCCTCAATCTTGAGGGGTT
>JBJEND010000052.1:0-17145 GCA_051880015.1 Butyrivibrio sp.
AGTCCGATACCCTCTGAAGCTCCCTCAATAAGTCCCGGAATATCCGCTATTACAAAGCCGTCTGTTCCCGGTAAATCCACTACACCAAGATTAGGATTAAGCGTGGTAAAATGATAATTGGCAATTTTAGGTTTCGCATTACTTACCATGGATAACAGTGTTGACTTACCTACATTGGGGAATCCCACAAGTCCCACATCCGCAATAACTTTAAGCTCCAGTGTGACCCAGAGTTCCCTGGCCTGCTGTCCCGGCTGGGCATACTTAGGCACCTGCATGGTAGCCGTTGCATAATTTTTATTACCCTTACCCCCTCTGCCGCCTTTAAGAATCACTTCCCTCATTCTTCCGTTGGACATATCTGCAATAACCTTACCAGATACATCATCACGGATTATTGTTCCTTCAGGAACTTTTATTATCAGGTCAGCGCCGTCCTTTCCGTGACAAAGCTTTTTACCCCCTTCTTCTCCGCTTTCTGCAACATATTTTCTTATATGACGGAATTCATTAAGGGTATTAAGTCCCTTGTCAACTTCAAAAATAATGTCCCCTCCCCGGCCGCCGTCTCCGCCATCCGGGCCTCCTGCCGCAACAAAAAGTTCACGTCTGAAGCTTACATGTCCGTCTCCGCCTTTTCCTGATTTAATAAAAATCTTTGCTCTGTCTGCAAACATATTAATCTCCCTTCAAAATTGAGTACGAAGCTTCTCTTCTACAAAATAAACTATTTTATTTAATAGAAGAAAAGCTCCAAATCCAAGGATCTGGAGCTTAGTATATATTACTCTTCTGATGCTACCGGATATACAGAAACCTGTTTCTTGTTTCTGCCTTTTCTCTCAAATCTTACGACACCGTCAACTGTAGCAAACAATGTATCATCACCGCCACGGCCTACGTTTACGCCCGGGTGAATCTTTGTTCCACGCTGTCTGTAAAGAATGTTTCCGGCTAAAACAAACTGTCCGTCAGCTCTCTTAGCACCTAATCTCTTGGACTCGGAATCTCTACCGTTCTTGGTAGAACCAACACCTTTCTTATGAGCAAAAAACTGAAGGTTCAATTTTAACATGAGTTACACCTCCTCGAATGTTATCTTAACATTTCCGGGATATTCGGCTGCAATTCCTTCCAGCCCCAATTTCAATGACTGAAATAATAATCTGGATTCATTGCTTACTTCTCCGTCTATCTCGAAATCAATAGTTGCTTTTCTTGAATTAACCCTTTCATTACACTTATCAGAAGTCAGCTTCTGAATGGAATTAATTGTGTTAATTACCAAAATTGAAACAGAAGCACATACAACGTCTGTTCCCCGCACGCCGTAACCGGCATGTCCCTTAGACTGCAATCCAAAGACTGTTCCGTCCTTTCTTGCATAAAAAATAATATTCGTCATAACTGACTATCCAATCATTAAGCGTTAATCTTTTCGATTTTAACTTTAGTGAATAACTGTCTATGACCGTTTTTCTTGTGGTAACCTGTTTTTCTCTTGTATTTGTAAACAATGACTTTCTTGTCCTTGCCTTCACATACAACAGAAGCTGTAACTGTAGCGTTTGCTACTGTTGGATTACCAACAACTGTTTCCTTATCACTTACGAGAAGAACTTTGTCGAAAGTTACGGTTTCACCTTCTGCAACTCCCAGCTTCTCAACCTTGATAACATCGCCTTCAGATACTTTGTACTGCTTACCACCTGTTGCAATAATTGCGTACATATTGGCTTCCTCCTATTATCAATACTCGCCAGCTATGGTGTCTGCTTATTGGCAGTCTTATAACCTCGCTGTGCGGCACACTAGATTATATTATAATATGGAATATAAATTGTCAATATTTTTTTTATTTTATTCATATGGAATCATGCCGAATTCATAGCCTCTTTCTCTTGCCGCATCAATAAATTCCGGAAGCACCTCCACCGAAGTATTGGAAACGGTGTGAAGATATATTATTTCCCCGCTGTGCAGGCTGTTTATCATCTTCTGAAGGGTTTCCCCCGGATCAGGCTGTTCCGTGGTTACCCAGTCACGGTATGCAAAGGAATGAAATATGGTTTTAAAGCCCAGAGAATCCAGCAGGGCCAGTGCCCGCTCGTTCCATATGCTGTTTCCAAACCTGTAATAGCGCGGTTCAACTCCGGTAGTTTCGTATAAAACGTGCCAGATAAGGTTTACATCATATACTTGTTCTTCCACAGTGTGGGTTGCTATACCGTCAGAAGGATGAGCATAACCATGGCAGCCAAGTTCAAAACCGTTTTCCACTATTTTCTGACACATCTGGGCATTATATCTTACATAGCCTCCATCTACAAAGAAAATTACCGGAACGTTTTTTTCCAAACATATATCCATTATTCTCTGTGTGTTGGCTATCCCGTCATTATAATACTCATATCCCATTGTGAATGTAAGGTATATTTCCTTTTCCTTGGACCCGATAAAAACTGCATTATACTTTTCTCCGTACAGGCTCTGTAAATCCACAAGCTTCTGGGGACGTCCCATTTTATCAAGAGCTGCCGTTTCCATGTTGATTCCTAAAGGAATATAAGTTGAATCCAGATTATATATATATTCCGGTATTACATAATTACGGAATTTTATATCTTTACCATTTTCAGGATACGGTATGTACGAAATTGGTTCAACCGGTGGTTCAGGCTGTGGCTCTGTCTGTGGTTCGGTTGGAGGTTCTGTCTGTGGTTCGGTAATATACTCCGTACCCGAAACAGAAGTTGTTTCATCTTCAGCAGTCGTCTTTGTTTCCCCGGGTTCTGTAGTATGGAAAGCTGTAGTGCCTTCTGATTCGATTTGCAGACTTTCTCTGTTACATCCGCAGATGACGGCAATCCCCAATATACAGATAAATAATATTAATTTCACATACTTCATAAAATTTCACCACACCAATCATTTTTATTGTGTTTTTATCCCAATATTTCATGCAACGGTTTTTTGATTTTCTTTCTCGTTACCTCTGCTAACCCAAGCCTGGTAAAATCCACAAAGGCAGTGTGAACACTGTCCTTTGCCAGCTCTTTTTCCAGTTGTTTTTGAATATCCTTAAGATTCTCTTCATCTTCCATATTGATAAAATCTATTATAATAATGCCTGAAAGATTTCGAAGTCTTATCTGTCTTGCTATCTCCGCAACAGCCTCTGAATTTATTTTGAAAAAAGTCTTTTCCCTGTCTTTATTATTGCCGTCAAATTTACCGGTATTAACATCAATTACCGTCATGGCCTCGGTAGGCTCAATAACAAGATACCCGCCGTTTTTAAGCCATACATGCTTACCCAGGGCATTATTTATCCTGTTTTCAACGGAATAGAGCTTCATAAGGGAAATCATATCATCATCATACAGCCTTACCCTGCTGAGTCCTGATACTGTCAAATCCTTGTATATATTCTCTAAATCCGTAACAATTTCATCTTCATCATTAAGACGCAGCTCATTAATACTTCTAATAATGGGAGAAGCAGCTTCTTTCATTCGTGTAAAAGCTTTTCTTGTACCGGCTAATCTTACCAGTTCGGAAAATTCTTCCGTCAGATTGTCCAGTTCCCGAATAATATCCCCATTGTCTGCATTTTCCCCATCAGTTCGGATTATGAAACCGTAATCTTCTGTTACCTTTAAAGCCGCAAGCTCCTTAAGTTCATTAATTCTTGCCTGATTGGAAATTTTATGGGATACCCCCACGGTTTTCGGCATTTCTCTTGTAAGAGCCACATATTTTCCGGAAAGATTAATTCCGCAGGATACAACTCCTGCTTTGGTCTTAACCGGCTCTTTTTTTACCTGGACAAGGAGTAAATCTCCCTGGCAGACCTTATCCGTGTTTTTGCGGTTAAGAAACAGTGGTTTTATTTTTTCCTTAAGGGACATATAACACACAATCTGAGGGGAGATTTCCACAAATGCAGCGTCAATATTGGAAACCACATCTCTGACTCTTCCTACATATATTTCATCAAGATAATAGTCCTGCTCTTTTTGGAATACATCAATCTTTGTCTCTTTATTATTCTCAATAAGAATGCCCAGTGTATATTTATTGTATTGGGTAATTATATATTTTCGGTTCATTAACGGTTTGCCAGTTCCTCCATTATTTCATCCCAGTCAAGGCCTCTTTCAGCCATAAGTACCATGACGTGATATAAGAAATCTGCAATTTCGTATTTTATCTCCACAGGGTCCGGGTTTTTGGCAGCAATAACAATTTCCGTTGCCTCTTCTCCAACTTTCTTAAGTATTTTGTCAATTCCCTTGTCAAAAAGATAATTGGTATATGAGCCCTCCTTAGGATGGATTTTTCTGTCTTCAATAACTGCCATTACATCCTTAAGAACTTTTAACGGATTGGTTTTATTCATCTCCTTGCTGGCCAGTTCCCTAAAGAAGCAGGAATGAGCGCCGGTATGACATGCAGCACCCACCTGACGTACCTTTGCCAGAATAGTATCATTATCACAGTCCAATGCAAGGGATATTACATACTGATAATGTCCTGAAGTAAGACCCTTTAACCAGATTTCCTTACGGCTTCTGCTGTAATATGTCATTCTTCCCGTCTTCAGGGTCAGATTATAGGATTCCTCATTCATATATGCCATCATAAGAACCTCATCCGTTGCATAATCCTGAACGACTACCGGAATCAGTCCGTCGGAATTAAGTTTGAATTCTGAAAAGGGAATTGCACTTGAAAAGGTATTAACCTCTATACCCTGTTCTTTAAGGCTGTTTTTCAATTCCATAAAATCCATATCCGCCGCTGCAAAGCAAGGAGATATCACTCCCCGGCAATTCTCTTTTATAAGGACCTCCCCGGCGGGCTTATCCGTGAAGAGAAAAGCTTCTCCGCTTATATTGCACATCTGTGATTCTACCGAAAAAACCTCTTCATTGCAATTATCCTTAATCAGATTGTATACATCCTTTATGGCATCTTCCGTAATATATACTCCCACCTTATCCTTGCCGAAACGGTTAGTTACTTCTGTAAGCATGGCAAGATTGCTTTCTTTGGAAGCATCCATTAATGCAGCCTTGGCTCCGGCATATAAGTATTTTTTAACATCCTCCACACGCTTTATATTACCTGTTGCATACACGGGAATATCCACTTCTTTACATATTTCCCTCAGATTAAGGATGGCTTTTTCGTGGGATTCATCGTCATAGGACAAATCTGAATATACAATGGCGTCCGCACCGTTTTCATATAATCTAACACAAAGCTCCTTAACTGAAAGGTCTTTATTCACCTGAACCTTAAGAGTTGCATCAGTATACGCGGTTTCATCCTTTATGAAGACTGCTGCAATTAGTTTTTTCTGTGCCATGTCAAATCTCCTGTTTCTCAAACTCTTCTACTGCTTCTTTAACATTAATTCTCTTTTCGTAAATTGCTTTACCAAGAATTGCTCCCTTTATTCCGGCAGCCTTAAGCTGTCTTAAATCCTCCATACCGGAAACTCCGCCGGAAGCAATAATATTAAGTCCTGTCTTCCGGGTTAATTCAGCCGTCATGGCCACATTGGGTCCCGTAAGCATTCCGTCCTTGGCAATATCTGTATAAATAATTGTCTGTACCCCCATCTCTTTCATGGACAGGCACATACTAAGTGCTGTCCGGTCAGAGGTTTTCTCCCAGCCTTCAATGGCAACCATGCCATCCCTGGCATCGACTCCTGCAACTATATGTTCTGCACCGAAACGCTCAACTGCTTCCCTTACAAAATCCGGGTCTTTAACTGCCTTGGTTCCTATTATAACACGATATACTCCGTAGGAGAGAACTCTTTCAATGTCCTGTATTGTACGGATTCCACCCCCCAGTTCACATGGAATTGACACAGAATCCACAATTTTCTTAATGGTTTCTTCATTAACTCCATGTCCTGCCAGTGCTCCGTCCAAATCCACAAGATGTATAAACCCTGCGCCGTTTTCCTCAAAATAACGTGCCACCTTGTATGGCTCCTCACAGTAAACAGTAATATCTTTAAATTCACCCTGTTTCAAACGGACACATTTTCCGTCCTTTAAATCTATAGCCGGATATAACTGCATTATAAAGCTCCTTTCGTGGAAAGTATTCCTTCCACTCTTTCATCAACTGTAACCGCCTCATCCATTGCCTTGGCAAAGCCTTTAAACATTGCTTCAATAATGTGATGGGCATTCTCTCCATACATTTCCTTAATATGGAGATTCATTCCTGCCGAATAGGAAACAGCATAGAAAAATTCCTTTGCCATTTCGGTATCAAATTCTCCCACACGTTCAGAATTGAATTTTGCATCATATACTAAATAAGGCCTTCCCGAAAGATCCACGGCACACATAACCAGAGTTTCATCCATAGGCAGAAGAAAGGAGCCGTATCTTTTAATTGACTTCTTATCTCCCAAAGCCTTTTTAATTGCCTCACCAAGAACAATTCCCGTATCCTCTACGGTATGGTGGCAGTCCACATTTAAATCACCGCTAACCTTAACGGTAAGGTCAAAAAAACCATGTCTTGCGAAGCCGTTTAACATATGGTCAAAAAAACCTATTCCGGTATCAATATCGGCAACACCTCTGCCGTCAAGATTGATTGTTATTTCAATATCCGTTTCCTTGGTTTTTCTTGTAACCGTTGCACATCTTCCCATAAAAGTATCCTCCATTTATTCAAAACGTACTGCTATTGAGTTTGCATGGGCAGTAAGTCCCTCCGCCCCGGCAAATTTCTCAATGTCTGTGTGTATTCCTTCCAAAGCGCTCTTTGAGTATGAAATTATGCTGGATTTTTTAATAAAATCATCCACCTCCAGAGGAGAAAAGAATTTGGCGGTTCCGTTTGTGGGCAGCACATGATTCGGTCCTGCGAAATAATCTCCCAGTGGTTCAGAGCTGTATTCTCCAAGGAAAATGGCTCCCGCATTTTTAATTCTTGTCATGGTCTGGAAGGGATCCCTTGTAACCAGTTCAAGATGCTCTGAGGCTATTTCATTAACCACGTCTATTGCTTCATCCATATCCTTTGCAATGAGAATATAACCGTAATTCTCCAGAGACTTTTCAAGAATAGCTTTTCTGGATAAAATCTCAGTAAATCCTTCAACCTCCTTTGAAACCTGATTTGCAAGGGTTTTAGAGGTTGTAACAAGAATTGCTGAGGCAAGTTCGTCATGCTCTGCCTGAGAGAGTAAATCTGCCGCTACATATCTTGGATTGGCTGTTTCATCTGCAAGCACCATAATTTCACTGGGGCCTGCTATGGAATCGATGCCCACCTGTCCGTATACTGCTTTTTTGGCGAGGGCCACATAGATGTTTCCCGGTCCCACTATTTTATCCACTTTAGGTACGGATTCCGTTCCATATGCCATGGCAGCAACTGCCTGTGCTCCTCCCACCTTATATATTACGTCTACTCCGGCTTCTTTGGCTGCTACAAGAGTTCCGCAGTAGATTTTGCCGTCCCTGCCGGGAGGAGTACACATAATTATTTCTTCAACTCCCGCAACTTTGGCAGGAACTACATTCATTAGAACCGATGAAGGGTACGCTGCCTTTCCTCCCGGAACATATACCCCGACTCTTGACAGAGGGGTAATCTTCTGTCCAAGAATAGTTCCGTCAGGTTTGGCATCAAACCAACTGTTACGCTTTTGCTTTGCATGGTATTCCCTTATATTAACCAGCGCCTTACGGATAATTTCCACAAGCTCATCATCTATTTCTTCATATGCGGCTGCAATCTCAGCTTCCGTAACAACAATATTATCCGGCGTCAGCTTATAGCCGTCAAATTTCTCCGTATATTCAAAAACAGCTTTATCCCCAGCGGTTTTTATGTCCCCAATGATTGCATTAACCCTTCCCTCATATTCACCATAGCTGTTAGGGCTTCTTTTTAACAGATTGGATAAAATATCCTTTTTGGATGCTTCGTTTAATTCCAGTATTCTCATAGGACTGCCTCCTGTTCTTCATTAAGTTTTCTGAGTTTCTCTATTATGTCTGTAATTCTCTTATTCTCCATTTTCATGCTTACCTGATTGACAACAATTCTGGCAGACAAATCACATACCTCTTCCAGTACCTCCAGGCCGTTTTCCCTAAGTGTTGCCCCGGTTTCCACAATATCCACAATAACCTCTGAAAGTCCTACAATAGGTGCAAGTTCCACAGAACCGTTTAATTTGATTATCTCCACCGTCTGATGCTTCACATTGTAAAAATAGTCCTTGGCAATATGAGGATATTTGGAAGCTACACGGATAAGCTCATGGCTTTGCAACAGTTTCTCTGCACTTTTGGGGCCGCACACACACATACGGCATTTTCCGATGCCTAAATCATATACCTCATATAATTTTCTGCCTTCTTCCAGAATTGTATCTCTTCCTACAATACCTATATCCGCAGCACCATATTCCACATATGTAGGTACATCAGAAGCCTTTGCAAGAAAGAACTTAAGTCCCAGCTCTTCGTTGACAAAAATCAGCTTTCTGGTCTTCTCATCCTTCATTTCTTCACAGGTAATTCCAATCTGTTCCAGCATATCCATTGCCTTTTTGGCCAGTCTTCCTTTTGCAAGGGCAAATGTAATATATCTCATAATTAAATACCATACCTTTCAAGAACTGATTTATCCACAGTAATTATTTCTTCAAAGCCCTCCGGGTCTGCCGGCTGTTTTGGGGACATTGCAGCTCTTATTCCCTGATTTCTGAAATACCCGGCCAGTTTAATTGCGTTATGGATGTTACAGTCATCATATACAAGAAGTTTTCCTTTCCCGGCCCTTGGAATGCTTATATGCTGGCGTTTTAAAGCCTGATGCAGTAAATCAATGGTAACACAGAAACCGATGGAGGCCATATTCTTTCCAAACTGGCCTATAAGTCTGTCATATCTTCCTCCGTTGGCCACCGGTTCTCCCACATCATAAGTATATGCCTGAAAAATAACACCTGTATAATAATCCAGATTACTTAACATTCCCAAATCAAAGGATACATATTTTTCAAAGCCGTAGACCTTAAGCAGTTCATACAGTTTTTCAAGATGGTTAATCGCATTTAAAGCCGTTTCATCCCGGGTGAGGGCTTTTGCAGCGCTTAAAATTTCAACTCCGCCAAATAACTGGGGAAGCTTGTAAAAGCTTTCACCTCTTTCTCTGGATATCTGCTCATTTTCCAGAATCTCACCCACTCTGAAAATATTCTTGTTACGGATAACCTCTCTTAATTCGTTTTCGCTTTCAGGACTTAATCCTGCCTCCTTGACAAGGCCTTTAAAAAAACCTATATGTCCCAGTTCCACCTGAAATTCATCAAGTCCGGAGCTTAAAATTGATTCAATAAGAAGGGCTATCATCTCTGCATCTGCACCCGTGGACGAGTCTCCGATAAGCTCACATCCCGCCTGGGTAGTTTCCTTAAGCCTTCCCTGATATCTGGAATTATTCACAAAAGTATTTCCGATATAGCAAAGTCTTATAGAATCCGGAGTTTCATCAAAATATTTGGCTGCACACCTGGCAATGGACGGAGTCATATCCGGTCTCAGCACCAGTGTGTTCCCTTCCTTATCAAAGAATTTAAACATATTCTTAGAAGCAACAGAACCTCTTTCCTTATTGAAAATATCAAAAAACTCAAAAGAAGGAGTCTGTATATCCTCGTATCCGTAGCTTTTTATAACGCTGTGAAGCTTATCCTGTATATATAATTTTTCTTCACATTCTCCGTTATATATATCCCTTACGCCTTCCGGTGTATGTAATAACTGATTTTTCATAATGTACCCCTTGTCACTTTAGCGTGGTAAATCGTTAATTTGTTACTATGTGAAAATATATCACAGGCACTAAATTCCTGTCAAGTAATATTTATGCACTACCCTCTGCTGTCCAAATCGGTCTGAATCTGCTCAAGATAATGCACCAGAACATTGCCCTTACTTCTGATAATATATTTTTTGTCTATTTCTTCATATTTGAAATGTTTAAGCCCGCCCCGGGCGGCTCTGCATACAAATTTTCTTATGTCCTTAAAGGGAATGTAATATTTTTCATCTCTGTGGGTGTAAAAGATGATAATAAAAGCAACCCCACCCTGTCCTTCAAAATCCTCCATAAACTTAAACTGATGTTCATGAATATTCTGGAGGGAAAAGTTGTCTGTCTTACACTCCTTGGCGTCAAAGCACACAGGAATTCCCTGCACTGCTCCAATATAGTCCACGGTACTTTTCTGGTCAAAATATGCGAGGGTTATATGTCTGGTTTCTTTGTCTATATTAATGGGGGTTATGGGAGTGGGCACCTTCTGAATAAGTGCCAGGCCTTTTTCCCTGTACACCACATTACTTCTGTTAATCATTTCTTCGAGAACCGAGCCTCTTAAGCCTCTTGATTCGGCCATTTTATCTCTTCTTTCTATAGTAAATTACTACTGTCCGGAAAATATCGGGAAAAATTTTCAGGAAATTCTGTTTTAAAGCATTTTCCCGATATATCAGAAAAATCCTCTTCCATCTCCGGGAAAATAACTTCATGGGAATGGAGCATTTGTCTTTTGGCATTATATTTTATATTGGCATCCCTGTTTCCGTATTTACCGTCACCTAACAGTGCATGTCCCATATATGCCATGTGGGCTCTTATCTGATGGGTTTTTCCGGTAATCAGATGAATTTTTAACAGCGTAAGTCCGTTATGATAAGCAATGCTTTCATATTCTGTATGAATGGGTGAAGCCCCCGGGAATTCCCTGTCCTTTATCATTACTTTATTGGTATTTTCATCCTTATAAAGATATCCCTTTAAGCCATCCTTACCTTCCAGTCTGCCCAAGGCTATGGCAAGATAGTATTTCTGAAAGCTTCTGTTTTTAATTATTTCAGACATCTTCTGAAGCCCTTTTAAGGACATACCTCCCACCATAAGCCCGGATGTGTTTCTGTCCAGTCTGTTGCAGAAGGCAGGCCTGAAGGTGCTTTGGGATTTAGTATATTTACTGTCATAATAGGCATTCAGATATTCATTCATGGAAACATCAGAAGACTTTGCTTTCTGGGATAAAATTCCCGCCGGCTTATCCGCCAGAATAATATGGCTGTTTTCATAAATTATATTGAGCTTTCCTGCCGGATCTGGTAACACCCCGGCCCGGGGATTGTTATCTGACCGGGTGAATTTATCAATGGTGTCATCCGCCATAAATACTTTTATGGAGTCATTTTCCTTAAGTATTTCATTCCCTGCTGCCTTTTTACCGTTAAGAACGATATTTTTATTACGGAGCTGCTTAAAAATCAGCCCGCTGCCTGCATTTTTCAACAGTTTAAAAAGATATTTGTCCATTCTCTGTCCCGCATCATTGGGACCAATTATATATTCTCTCATAAATCTATATACTCATAATTGATATTTTCTCAAACACAGTCTCAATATGCTCATGCTGCCCGTCTGTCAGCTCTTTATTTTTTGCTGCAAGCTGGCTGCATCTTTTCTCGTATGTTTTAATATCTTTATATAATTTTACCTTACTGTTAAAATCATAATAATTAAGGAAATTGGTTACACCCTTTTCAAAAGCATCGGTATCTGCCTTTTCATCCGGTGTATATGCTGCAATGTTATCATCCTTATCAATTAACAGATATGTTATCTGAAATCTTTTTTCGGAAGCGGTAATAAGAAGCTCACTGTACAGATTAAGAGGTTCACATTTAACCTTAAGGGCTTCATATTCCTCCATGTCCACAAATCCCTTCCAAGGGAACATCAGGTACTGCACAAGAAATTTGGCAGTAGGAAGTACTGCCACCACGGAAAGAATGGTAACATAGTTTTTACCCGTTCCGTATATAAGATATCCGGTAAGATATATTCCCAAAACAAGGAGAAAACCGGTAAGGGTTATCAACCCCAGTTTTATCTTCCTGTATTTAAAATACCCTGCCTGTCCTTTATAGCATTTTTTCATACGGTTCCTCCCAATTTATTTAAATACTGCCATTATTGCTTTCTGGGGCAAAACCTTGGTTGCACCCTTTGCCAGCTTCATTGCAGTACCATATATACTTAATTCATTTCCCAAAGCAGCATCTTTTATTGCCTGATTTACCACCTTATGCACATCTGCCCTGAAATTCTTCTTAAATGACTTTCCCTCCGAATCTCCTGCTATATCAAAAAATTCAGTGTCAACAGGGCCCGGGCATACGGAAGTGACGGTAATTTTACGGTTTTTCAGTTCCACATTAAGAGCTCTTGAATAATTTAATACATATGCTTTTGTGGCTGCATATACATTAAAATTGGGCTGGGGTGAAAATGCAGCTGCACTGGCCAGATTAATTATTCTGCTGTGGGTGGATATATAGGGAAGACATATTCCGGTAAACATTGTAAGAGCCCTGCAGTTTAAATCAATCATTCCGCACTGTTCATCCAGATTAAGCTCGTCAAATCTTCCTACTTTACCGTACCCGGCAGAATTTACCAGAAGTTTTATATCCGGGTTCAGGCTGACAAGGTAGTCTTTAAACTGACTTATATCCTCACTGTTGCATAAATCCATGGCAAAAATTCTCACCGGAACCTTGAGCTGGCTCTCCAGCTCTTCCATTTTCTCCTTACGTCTGGCAACAAGCCATATCTCGTCCAGTTTGCCGTAACGTTTGGAAATCTGTATGGCAAACTCCCTTCCTATACCGGAGGAGGCTCCTGTCACAACCGCTATTTTCATATTAACATCTCCCTGAAATCTTTTATGTAATAATCTGCTTCCCGTCTTTTAATGTCGTCGGTGTCAGCAGAATATTCATCAAATACGGCACATACCTTCATTCCCGCACTATGCCCTGCCTGTATTCCCATAAGAATATCCTCAAACACAAGACACCTGTCCGGCTTCACACCACAGTCCGATGCACATTTAAGATAAATATCCGGTGCAGGTTTACCTGCCCCCACACTGCAGGAGGTAACAATGGTATCAAAATAACCTGTCACATTAAGGGCATCAAGACAGCATTTTGCCAGTTCATAGGAATTACTGGTTGCTATACCGGTTTTAATACCGTTAGACTTAAGATGGCAAAGGAATTCCAATACTCCGGCTTTTAAGGGTACCTGGGTACGGTATTTATCCATAGCCATGTCATTCCATATATATTTTATTTCATCAACGGTTTCACTTAATCCAAACTTTTCCTTAAAGAAAACTGCTGTCTCTGAAAAACTTTTTCCTTCTATTGATTTCTGCAAATCCACAGGGAGTTTGATTCCTCTTGCCCCCAGAAATTCTGTATCTATATCTTTCCACATCCACATGGAGTCAATTATCGTTCCATCCATATCAAAAAAACAAGCATCAATTTCTTTTATCATTATTCCAATTCCTTTAAAGCCTGTAATTCTTCACAACTAAGTCTTCTAAAACTCCCTAAAGGAAGGTCCTTGGGAAGCTTTAACGGCCCCATACTTATTCTTTTAAGGTAGGTTACCCTGTTTCCGACGGCTTCCATCATTCTCTTTATCTGATGGAATTTACCTTCTCTAATGGTAATATATCCTTTTGAACCAATATCTGTTGTATCCGTTACACTGAGAATGGCCGGAAGTGCAGTAAAATCCTCATCCACCTTAAGTCCTGCTAAAAACATTTTCTCATGGTCTTTTGTAAGGATTCCCTCTGTTTCAAAATAATAGGTTTTATCCACATGCTTTTTGGGGGATAAAAGACTGTGGGCAAGCATTCCGTCATTGGTTATGAGCAGGAGCCCCTCTGTATCCTTATCCAGTCGTCCCACGGGAAACAAATCATCCCTTTTCTTATCCGTAATTAAATCCAGTACGGTTTTCTCCTTCTTATCCGAGGAGGCAGACACTACTCCCCCGGGCTTGTTAAGGAGAAAATACTCATATAATAAATATACAACTTCTTCGCCTTTAAGCGCTACATTGTCTGTCTCTGTATCTGCTTTTTCAGAAGGGGATGTAACCACTTTATCATTAATTGATACAAAGCCTTTTTTAATGTAATTTTTTATCTCTGTACGGCTGCCAATTCCCATATCCGCCAGATATTTGTCTATTCTTAATTTCATTACATCCATCTCCAGCCCGGCAGATATTTATTCTTAATAACCGTTCCGTTCAATTTTCCCCATCCCAGCGGAAAACCATCTACGGTAATAAGGACATTTTTGGAGCTGCCTTTAATAACTCCTTCCGAGACCTCAACCGTTTCTCCCTTAAGATATCTGATTACCCCCTGACTGTCTCCTTTGAAATCAACTGTTGTGGAATATTCTGAAGGATTAACAGTCATTGCCAATGCCTGACTGGGTTCAAACCGGTTTTTCTTAAGCTCCCCCAGCAATAGTCCCGTTCTTAAGGTTCTGATACCCTTAATTCTGTCCGCCTCTTCCGGAAGCAGGTATACCTTTTCCCCCTGTATTGCCATGGAAGAAAGGTCATATTCACAGGAGAATTCCTCGAAAAATTCCTGTATCTCAACAGGACACTTAATCCCTTTATAGGTTATTTTACAGTTTAAAAATGCTTCGCCATTTTTATGTAAAAGTGCCACGAAATGCCCCTCGCCCTGCATTTTGTGGGGAAAAATACGGACAGCCTCTTCCATTCCGAAAGCTCTTGTAAATCCCTCATAGTCATATATGCGCTCCAGACAAAAATCCGGATGGTTTTCCAGAAACATAAAAATATTATCCTCATCCTCAGCTTTGGAAAAGGTGCAGGTTGAATACAGAAGATATCCTCCCGGTTTCAGCATAAGTGCTGCACTGTCCAGAATGTTTTTCTGCAAGGGGGCAAAAAATTCCGGTCCCTGGGTCTCCCAGCTTTTAATAAGTTTATTGTCTTTGCGGAACATTCCCTCTCCCGAACACGGTGCATCCACAAGAATTTTATCAAAGAACTCCGGGAATATTCCTGCCAGTTTTTCAGGATATTCACAGGTAACCAGAACATTGCCTATACCGAACACCTCTATATTTTTAAGCAGTGCTTTCGCTCTGGACGCACTT
Organism: Butyrivibrio sp.; assembly: GCA_051880015.1. GTDB lineage: Bacteria > Bacillota > Clostridia > Lachnospirales > Lachnospiraceae > Eshraghiella. The sequence goes on from JBJEND010000052.1 coordinate 15,096, forward strand.
ATATCGTTGGATACCAGCAGTCCCGTACCGCGAAGCTTCGCCCCCAGCTCAGTGCTTTTGCCTCCCGGTGCAGCACACAGATCAAGAACCCTGTCATTCGGATTAACCGGAAGAACATAGGCCGGTGTCATTGCACTGGGTTCCTGAAGATAATACAACCCTGCAAAATAATAGGGATGTTTTGCCGGTTTATCCTCTTCGGAATAATAAAAGCCGTTGGGAATCCAGGGAATGGGAGTTAATTTAAAAGGACTGATTTTCATAAAATCCTCCACGGATATTTTGGAGGTATTCACCCTGAGTCCGTACAGTCTTGGTTTCTCAAAGCTTTGTATATAGCTGTCAAACTCATCTCCAAGAAGAGATTTCATATTATCCAGATATTTTTCAGGTAACTGCATCCCTATCCTCTTTCTAACCTCTGCTCTGGGCCCTGTAGCCCTCTGCTATTATATCAAGCTGTTTTGCAAAGCTTTTAAGCTGCTCGAGGTCATTTTCTTTGTATATTTCAAAAAATTCATCCTGAATCTTGGCCACTTCCCGTTTGTTAGCCACCTTATACAGATTCTGAATATTATTAAGTATTTCGGAAATAATATTGGCGTGCATAATAAAAGAACTCTGGGCATCCATAATCTCATCATGTATGGATGACATTTCCTCGTCCAGTTTAAGTATGGCCTGGGCAGAAGCATTAAGCCTTTTGGTAATATGCTCAGGAATGTTATGCCGGTATTTGTACTGAAGGGAATGTTCAATGGTGGCCCAGAAATTCATGGCCATTGTTCTAATCTGTATTTCTACAAATATTGTCTTAGAGCCTTCCATGGTCTCAACATTATATTTTACCACAAGATGATAGCTTCTGTACCCGCTGGGCTTGGCATTGCTTATATAGTCCTTTTCTTCATATATGGTCATATCGCTGCGATTTTTAATAATTTCGACAACTTTCTATATATCATCTACAAACTGGCACATTATCCTTATCCCGGCAATAGCCTCCACCTTATCCGTGAGGGTAAGCTGTTCTATGGGTATATTTTTCTTGCTGCACTTCTCCAGTATACTTGAAATACTTTTAACCCTTCCCCTTACATTTTCTATGGGGGAATACATATCTCTGGCATGGTATTCCTTAATAATGTGATTAAATTTTACCAGTAATTCTTCCACCGCAAGCTCATAGGGTGTAAGAATTTCCTTCCATAACTGAATTTCCATAAATACTTTCTCCTATTACATTATCCCGTTTTGTACTTAACTGCGGATATTTTCCAACAGTTTTAATGTAAACTTATATACTCTTTCTGTGGATTCAACTGAAAGCTTCTCTTCATATGTGTGTATATCCTTCATATCAGGTCCATATGACACAATATCAACCCCCGGAATCTTCTCAGCAAAAATTCCGCATTCCAGTCCTGCATGTATAGTCGTAAATTTTGGTTTGTTCCCAAACATATTCTCATAAGTGGTACTGATAAGTTCCCTCAGATGGGAATTGGGATTATATGTCCATGCAGGATAATTTCCTGATTCCTCGTAATCACCCCCGAGAAATTCTGCCAGATATTCCAGTCTGTCGGCAATATCCCGCTTGGCGCTTTCCATGGAACTGCGAACTGAATATAACATTTCAAGTATTCCTTCTTTAAAACTTAACACCCCGAGATTTAAAGATGTCTCTACCTGATTAATGTCATAGGCACTTCTTGCCATTACTCCGTAAGGAAGATTTCTGAGCAGGCATATTATTTTCTCCCGTCCGAAATCATCACATACAGTATATGCACCGTTGCCATCCTTCGTGCATAAAATCGTAATATCATCATCTATTCCTCTGTATTCACATCGAAGTTCCTTTGTCATACTGTCACACAAACCACGGACTGCCTCTGTATCTTCAGGACTAACCGCAATTTCTGCCTCACATTTTCTGCAAATGGCATTGTCCACCTCTCCGCCTTTAATACTTATGATATAATAGTCAGAAACATCCTCCAAAGCATTAAGGAGCCTTCCCATTAATACATTGGCAGACGGCCTA
>JBJEND010000053.1:0-3383 GCA_051880015.1 Butyrivibrio sp.
CATTTCCCTCGACAATTTTAATTGCCAGCCCTTCCACTATGGCAGTTTTACCTACTCCGGGTTCCCCAACAAGGCAGGGATTATTTTTGGTTCTCCTGCTACTGATTTGGATAACCCTCTGAATCTCCTGTTCCCTTCCTATCACGGGATCCAGTCTGCCCTCTTTAGCCAATGCTGTTAAATCCCTGCTGTACTGGTCAAGAGTCGCTGTGGAAGATTTCTTTCTGTTATTTTTACCGGAAACCTCATCCTTAAATGCGTTACCGTCCTGACCCATGGAAACCATTAAATCCACATATACTTTTTGAAGGTTGATTCCCAGTGTTGACAAAAGTCTTGCAGCAACGCTGTCCGGTTCTTTGATTATTCCGATAAGAATATGCTCTGTTCCCACAAGATTAGCCCCGAATCTTTTTGCTTCTCTCCTGGCATTGTCAAGGATTTTAACTGCCCTGGGAGTGTATGAATCCGGCTCCTCAACCCCTACATTAAGACTGTTATTAATAACCTGACGGATTAATTCAAGTAACTTGCTTTCCTCAACTCCGCTGCTAATTAAAATGCTTCCGGCCTGACACTCTTTGGTGCGCAGCAGTCCCATAAGAATATGCTCACTGCCTATGCTTCCATGTCCAAGTTCTGCTGCCGCCCGGGCTGCATTCTGTAAAACCTCTTCTGCTTTTTTGGTAAATCCGCTCTGCATTATTGCCTCCTGCTCTATATAATATCCGGACAGTTGTTTCTGATATACTGTGCCCTCAAAATATCTGTTTCATCCACCGACATTGCTCTGTTGCTTGTATTATTCAGTACCGCCGGCTGTATATCCATTATCATCTTATTAACGCTGAATTTTCCGGAAGGATCAATAGTTATTATTCCCAGAGAATTGCCCAGCATAATCTCCGAAATCAAAGTCATGGCATCCCTTAGTGGAATTTTACGGGCATATTTCAGCACTCCGTAAGATTTGTATACCGCATCCTCCATTCTTACTTTATCTTTCTCATATATATACTGCCTCTGTTCTCTTTCCTGGGTGATAATCTGATTAACAATATCGTTAAGGTCGTTCATTATCTCCTTTTCACTCTGCCCCAGGGTTTTCTGAGTGGAAATGGTATACAGATTGCCATATCCGTTCTCGTCTCCGTAAAGCATCTTCAGTTTCATCCCAAAACGTCCCAGTTCAGTGCTTATCTGGGATATGCGTTTAACCTCGGACAGTGCCGGAAGATGCAGTGTATAACTGGCTCTCATTCCCGTACCCACATTGGTGGGGAAAGTTGTTTTATATCCGTATTTTTCATCAAAAGCATAATCAAAATGTGAATCTATATAGTCGTCAATCTGATTAGCCCGGTTAAAACATGAATCGAGATTCATTCCGTTGGCGTAGACCTGTATTCTTATGTGATCTTCTGCATTAACCATAATGACTGTTGATTCATCCCCGGATATAAGGGCGGCTCCGTTCCTGCCCTGAAGCATTGCCGAACTGATCTGACGTTTTTCTTTCATGGCTTTAAGCTTATTTTCATTACAGTTATTCATATATATACAACTGTATTCGTCTGCTGCATCTGCCTGAAATCTGCCTGTTACCTCATTAACCATGCTCACGGCATCATCCGGTTCCAGTTTATCTGCAAACCGGTAATTTGAGAAATTCCTTGCAAGACGGATTCTGCTGGAAAGTACCACATCATCATTCTTGCCGCTTTTTTCATACCATTTATCCATTATATCCACCTTTACCTTTAAGTTCTGATATCGTATCCCTAAGCCTTGCCGCTTCTTCAAAATTCTCTTCTGCAACCGCCTCTTTCAGCTTTCTGGATAAGAATTCTATTTCCTTACCGTTGTCCTCCGGTTCTTCCGTTTCCGTATTATAAGCACTTACATCCCCCGCCTGCCTGCTGTAGAGCAGTGGACGTTTTCCTACGTGGACATCACTTCCCTGAATTTTTTTGATTTTGTCCGCAATAAGAGGACCGAATACATCATAGCAGTCAGGACATCCAAAGCTGGAATTCTTAATAAATTCCCCATACGTCATTCCGCAGGCCGGACACTGTATATTTCCTGCCGGATCAGTATTTTTTTCTCCGGTAAAGAAACGGGCGCTTCCCAGAATTCCCGACAGAAGCTTACCGAACTGGTCATTATCAAACATACTGGTATAATAGCTTATGTCCGTATTGGCTGCACATTCCGCGCATAGATGGTGCTCATTCTTAACACCGTTAATAACCTCTGTATAATGAAATGCTGCCTGATTTTTTTTGCACTTTTCACACAACATATTATTACCTCCTTAAAGTCCTGTATCAAATTCTTTAATAATATCATCCACAAGCATGTGTATCTCTTCGGAGGACAAATTTCTGCACATTGCCCTTGCTATAACTGCTCTGAGGGATTGTGCCAGTTCATTTAATGCCTCCAGTTTATTAACATCTACGGCAATAACCGCTCCATGTCTTCTGTCCAGGGTAATGTATCCCTGTTCCCTTAAAACTGCGTATGCCTTATTAACCGTATGCATATTAATCCCTATGGTATCTGCCAGTTGCCTCACGGACGGAAGGGATTCCCCTTCCTTAATCTGTTCCGTTGCTATATGGAAAATAATCTGATTGCAAAGTTGTAAATAAATAGCCTCGTTACTGTCAAAGTCTATTGTAAAATACATTACCTCACCTCTTTTGTTATATTCATAATATAACAAATAAGTGTGGAAAAAGCAACATGTTACTCTTCCACACTCGTTGTTTTTACAGAAGCTCTTCCTCATCCTCGGATGTCGTCAGGCTTTCTGCTTCTTTTTTAAAATTTTCTGCTTCTTCATCAGTAGGTTCCATATCTTCAGGTTCTGAAGTAACGGAAATTTCTTCAAACATATCATCTTCAATTTCCGGTTCTTTTTCCGGCTCTATTTCCGGTTCAGGCTCCAAAGATGCTGCCTGTGCCGCTTCGATTTCATCTTCTATTTCACCATAATCAATATCCTCCGCAGCAATAGCGTGCTTTTTCTCGGATTTATGTGCCAGGAGAAATACTATAAGCCCCACCAGTACAACCAGTAATACGCCTGCCGAAACGATGGCAATATTTCTTATTTTAATGAGGCCGTTATTGGCATCCCGAAGGGATTCATTTTCAGAGGACAGCCGGTCATTATTATCATTCTCTGTAGTAACATCTGCAGTCGTAGTTTCATTTTCCGCAGGAGAAAATTCTGTTGAAGTATTGGATACTCTTTGTACTGTTTTTTCAACTGAATCATAGCAGTACCATGAAAAAACATTCTCACCATTCATGGCATAAAAGTATATAAACTTGTCATCTTTTGTGTCCACAAAGCCCTTAACAGACTTATC
>JBJEND010000054.1:0-3378 GCA_051880015.1 Butyrivibrio sp.
ACTTAATAATGTAATACCGGACAGCATTTCCATTGACAGCAAATTCTTCCGTCTTGCTTACTGGATGAAAACAAACTATGGCTCCACAATGAATAAAGCCCTGAAAACAGTTCTTCCCGTTAAAAGAAGTATCAAAAGAACCACAAATAAAAGGGTACGGCTGATTGTGACGCCCCGGGAGGCACTGGAACTTGCCGAGAAATACCGGGCAGGACGAAGTACTGCACAGGCAAAGGTCCTTTCGGCACTTTCTCTTCAGAAAGAAGGGGATTATACCGGTCTTATGAAGGAATGCGGTGTATCGGCCCAAACATTTACTTCCCTGAAAAATAAGGGACTGATTGATATATATTCCTCTGAAAATTTCCGTACGGATCTGAATGTCGTGCCGGATTTTCGTAAGGAGGTAACACTTAATGAGGAACAGAAACAGGTTGCAGAAGGTATAATCAGAGAATGGGATATGGGAGACAATACTACCTGCCTCATTAAGGGTGTTACGGGAAGCGGTAAGACGGAAGTGTATATGGACATTATCAGTCATGTTCTGGCAAAGGGCAGGCAGGTAATTGTTCTAATCCCCGAAATAGGTCTTACATACCAGTCGGTTATGCGGTTTTACCACAGATTTGGGGATATGGTTTCCGTTATACATTCAAGGCTTTCAGAGGGGGAGAAATATGACAGATTTGAACTGGCAAGACAGGGTCGTATTCGTATAATGATTGGCCCCAGAACAGCATTATTTACGCCCTTTCCGGATCTGGGCCTTATAATAATTGATGAGGAACATGAAAGAGCATATAAAAGCGACAGCACTCCCATGTATCATGCCAGGGAGACGGCAGAATACCTTGCCGCATTGTGCGATGCAAAGGTGGTTTTAGGCTCAGCCACTCCATCCCTTAAATCCTATTACAATGCCAGGAAAGGCATATATAACCTTTACGAATTAAACAGCAGGGCAGGGAGTAAAAGCATGCCCGCTGTGTGTGTCGTGGATTTAAAAGAAGAACTTAAAAGAGGCAATCAGTATATTCTCAGTAACACTCTGGCAGAAAAAATGTATTATGCCCTTCAGAGAAAGGAACAGATTATACTGTTCCTTAACAGGCGTGGATACCAGAACTTTGTAAGCTGCAGAAGCTGCGGAAGTGTAATTGAATGCCCCCATTGTGCTGTGTCACTTAAGCTTCACAACAATAACAGGCTTATGTGTCATTACTGCGGATATGAAACAGAGTTTGTCCGCCGGTGTCCGGTATGTAATTCAAAGCAAATAGGAAGCTTCAATGCGGGAACGGAAAAAGCAGAAGAACATGTCAGAAAATTTTTCCCGCAGGCAAGGGTACTGAGAATGGATACAGATACTACCAGAGGCAAAACCGGACATGAGGATATACTTAAGGAATTTCAGGCAGGTAATGCAGATATACTCATAGGCACCCAGATGATTGCAAAAGGACATGATTTTCCCAATGTTACACTTGTAGGCATATTGGTTGCGGATACGTCACTGTACTGTTCAGACTATACTTGTGCAGAGAAAACCTTTGATTTAATTATGCAGGCTTCGGGAAGAGCAGGCAGGGGCCGGATTCCGGGAGAGGTAGTTATACAAAGCTATGATACAGAGCATTACGCAGTGCGTTGTGCGGCAAAGCAGAGCTATGAAGCGTTTTACGAGGCGGAAATGGAATACCGTGAGCTTATGGATTATCCTCCCGCTGTGAATATGATGTCCGTAAGAATTATTTCCAAGGATGAACAGACTGCGGTGGCTGTTTCGAAACAGATAAAGGAACTGACCGATGGATGTGACTCCCGGATAATAGGACCTGCCAATGACCTTATATACAAACTAAATGATTTTTACCACAGGGTAATATATTATAAAAATAAAGAGAACAAACATTTGACACAAATTAAGGATATAATCGAAAAATACAGTGAAGATAATCCGGAAATGTTTAAAAACTGTCAGATTCAGTTTGATTTCGAATAGGAGGATTAATATGGCATTACGCAATATCAGAATTGAAGGAGACCCGATTTTAAGAAAAGTATGCAGGGAAATCCCGGAAGTAAATGACAGGATAAGAGAATTAGCCGGGGATATGCTGGATACAATGTATGATGCAGACGGTGTGGGACTTGCCGCTCCTCAGGTGGGAATACTGAAAAGACTTGTGGTTATTGATGTAGGTGAAGGCCCTGTTATTATGATAAACCCGGTAATCCTTGAAACATCAGGAAGCCAGACAGGTCAGGAGGGCTGCTTAAGTGTACCGGGGAAATCAGGAATAGTGACAAGACCCTATTATGTTAAAGCCAAGGCATATGATTTGGATATGAACGAAATAATTGTGGAGGGTGAGGAACTTATGGCAAGAGCTATATGCCATGAACTTGCCCATCTTGACGGAGATTTGTATATTGACCATGTGGAAGGCCCCCTTACGGAAGCCACAGAGGAAGAGGAGTAATAATGAGAGTTATTTTTATGGGAACCCCGGACTTTGCAGTGGGGACTTTGGAGGCAATTATAGAAAAAGGACATGAAGTACCGGCAGTGGTTACCCAGCCGGATAAACCCAAGGGAAGAAGCGGTGAACTTAAGATGAGTCCGGTTAAGGAGACTGCCCTTAAGTATGGCATAAAGGTTTATCAGCCGGAGAAAGTCAAAGCGCCGGAATTTGTCAGTATTCTCAGTGAGCTTAAGCCGGATGTTATTGTTGTGGTAGCCTTCGGACAGATTCTTCCGAAAGCTGTTCTTATGCTTCCTCCGTTTGGATGTATCAATGTTCATGCTTCCCTTCTGCCCAGATACCGGGGGGCTGCGCCTATACAGTGGGCAGTCATTAACGGTGATGAGGTTACGGGAGTTACTACCATGAAGATGGATGAGGGACTGGATACGGGAGATATACTTCTGACAGAGCAGTATACTTTAACCCCGAAGGAAACGGGGGGCAGTCTTTTTGACAGACTTCAAATGCTGGGAGCAGATCTTCTTGTCAGGACATTGGACGGACTGGAAGAGGGAAGTATTCAGCCCATACCTCAGACAGGAGAATCAAGTTATGCCGGCAAACTGGACAAAGATACAGGACTTATTGATTTTAACAAGCCTGCCAAAGAGATAGAAAGACTAATAAGAGGACTTAATCCGTGGCCGTCGGCATATACACATTTAAACGGAAAGACCTTTAAGATATGGGATGCAGACGTGGATGATGCGGATTGTTCAATGTATGCTCCCGGTACAATATACAAGACAGACAGAAAGAACATATATATAAGCACCCAAAAGGGCGGACTTATAGTAAGACAGGTTCAGCTTGAAGGCAAAAAAAGAATGGAAACGGAAGCTTTTTT
>JBJEND010000055.1:0-16877 GCA_051880015.1 Butyrivibrio sp.
ATTGGGACATTTTCATTTGTGGTATATTAGGACATTATCAAAAATGGCTCAGAATGAGAGAAATAAAAAATTGATACACATTGACAAATGAAATGTGAATGTTATAATTATCTATGATTAAAGACATTGAAGGAGACAGTAGTCCCTATCTGAAAATCAGAGAGAGCCGCCGTAGCTGTGAAGCGGTATGAGTAGGATTTGGATGAATATCACTCCGGAGTTTCGAATCGAAAGCCTTTGGTTAGTAGAGGATGACGGTTTTCTCCCGTTACAGAGAACGCATATGTTGGTATGCCGAAGAGATGCTGTTACAGCTATAACTGATGATTGTTCAGGCCTCTGCCAATTTATCCGGCAGAGGCTTTTTTATACCATTTGAAAAACCGCTGTCAAAAATCTTATTCGAAAGGAAATTTCAATATGTACGAAAAAGTATCAACTGACCTGAAATTTGTTGAAAGAGAAAAACAGGTTGAAAAATTCTGGAAAGATAATGATATTTTCAGAAAAAGTATGGAAATGAGAGAGGGATGCCCCACATATACTTTTTATGACGGACCTCCCACAGCTAACGGCAAGCCTCATATAGGACATGTGCTTACCCGTGTAATTAAGGATATGATTCCCCGTTACCGCACTATGAAGGGCTATATGGTTCCCCGTAAGGCCGGCTGGGATACCCACGGACTTCCTGTGGAACTGGAAGTAGAGAAGAAGCTGGGACTTGACGGCAAGGAGCAGATTGAACAGTACGGATTAGAGCCTTTTATCGGTTTCTGTAAGGAAAGTGTATGGAAATATAAGGGTATGTGGGAAGATTTCTCAGGAACTGTAGGTTTCTGGGCTGATATGGATAATCCGTATGTTACCTACAGTAACGATTTCATTGAGTCTGAATGGTGGGCTCTGAAAGAGATATGGAACAAAGGCCTTCTGTACAAGGGCTTTAAAATTGTGCCTTACTGCCCACGCTGCGGAACCCCGCTGTCTTCCCATGAGGTTGCCCAGGGCTATAAGAATGTGAAAGAACGTTCAGCAGTAGTACGTTTTAAGGTAGTGGGTGAGGACGCATATTTCCTGGCATGGACCACAACACCCTGGACACTTCCGTCCAATGTGGCACTCTGCGTTAATCCGGATGACACGTACTGTAAGGTTAAAGCCGTTGACGGATACACCTATTATATGGCTGAAGCATTGCTGGATAAAGTACTGGGTGGTCTTGAGAGAGAAGAGGGAACCCCTGCATATGAGGTTCTGGAAAAGTATATCGGTAAAGACCTTGAATACAAGGAATATGAGCCGTTGTTTGCCTGCGCAGGTGAGGCTGCGGCAAAGCAGCATAAGAAAGGGCATTATGTTACCTGCGATTCCTACGTAACCATGTCAGACGGTACAGGTATCGTTCATATCGCTCCGGCATTCGGTGAGGATGACGCCAAGGTAGGACGTAAATATGACCTTCCTTTTGTACAGTTTGTTGATGATAAGGGTAATCTTACCAAAGAGACAGCATATGAGGGATTGTTCGTTAAAAAAGCTGATCCGAAGATATTACAGGATCTTGAAACAGAGGGTAAATTGTTTGATGCTCCCAAATTTGAGCATGACTATCCTTTCTGCTGGAGATGCGACACACCTTTAATTTACTATGCAAGAGAATCCTGGTTCATTAAAATGACTGCGGTTAAAGAGGACTTAATCCGCAATAACAATACCATTAACTGGATTCCGGAGACTATCGGAACAGGTCGTTTCGGGGCATGGCTGGAGAATGTTCAGGACTGGGGCATCAGCCGTAACAGATATTGGGGAACACCGCTTAATATATGGCAGTGTGAGGAATGCGGTAAAATGCACTCAGTTGGCAGCATTGCGGAGCTTAAGGAAATGTCCGACAACTGTCCTGATAATATAGAGCTTCATCGTCCGTTTATTGATGATGTTACCATTAAATGTCCTGACTGCGGTAAAACCATGAGAAGGGTACCGGAGGTTATTGACTGCTGGTTTGACTCAGGTGCGATGCCCTTTGCGCAGCATCACTATCCGTTTGAAAACAAAGAACTTTTTGAGGCACAGTTCCCGGCAGATTTTATTTCAGAGGCGGTAGACCAGACCAGAGGCTGGTTCTATTCACTGTTAGCCGAGTCAACTCTGCTTTTCAATAAAGCACCTTATAAGAACGTAATTGTTCTGGGACATGTACAGGATGAAAACGGTCAGAAGATGAGCAAATCCAAGGGAAATGCAGTAGACCCGTTTGATGCTCTGGCGGCTCACGGAGCAGATGCAATCCGCTGGTATTTTTACTCCAATTCGGCACCCTGGCTTCCGAACCGTTTTTATGACAAGGCAGTTATAGAAGGACAGCGTAAATTCCTGGGAACTATATGGAATACCTATGCGTTTTTTGTACTGTATGCCAATATAGATGATTTTGATGCCACGAAATACACTCTTGAATATGACAAACTTCCGGTAATGGACAAATGGATTTTGTCCAAACTGAATTCCCTTGTGAAGTCAGTGGACGGTTATCTTAATGAATATAAAATCCCTGAAACTACAAGGGTTCTTGAAGATTTTGTAGATGATTTAAGTAACTGGTATGTAAGACGTTCAAGAGAACGTTTCTGGGCAAAAGGCATGGAACAGGATAAGATTAATGCCTATATGACACTTTATACCTGTCTTGTAACTCTGGCAAAAACAGCGGCACCCATGATTCCGTTTATGACAGAGGAGATATACCAGAATTTAGTAAGAAGCATTGATAATCTGGCTCCTGAAAGTATTCATCTGTGCGACTTCCCGGTTGCAAATGAAGCGTGGATAGATAAAGAACTGGAACAGAATATGGACGAAGTTCTTAAGATTGTAGTAATAGGAAGAGCCTGCAGAAATAATGCCAACATCAAGAACAGACAGCCTATAGGAAAAATGTTTGTTAAAGCTCCTTATGAACTTTCAGACTATTTCAAAGAAATAATTGAAGATGAGCTCAATGTCAAATCTGTGGAATTTACGGATGATGTAAGGGCATACAGCTCTTACAGCTTTAAACCGCAGTTAAAGACGGTGGGCCCGAAATACGGCAAGCTTCTGGGCAGAATCAAAGAAGCATTAAGCAGTATTGACGGTAATGCGGCAATGGATGAATTAAATGAAAAAGGAGTTCTTGTATTTGATTTTGACGGAGAGAAAGCAGAGCTTACCAAGGAAGATTTATTAATTGACATTGCCCAGACTGAAGGATTTGAATCTGCCAGTGATTATGGTGTTACGGTTGTTCTTGATACCAATCTTTCACCGGAACTGATAGAGGAAGGCTTTGTGAGGGAACTTATCAGTAAAATCCAGACTATGCGAAAAGAAGCAGGCTTCGAGGTCATGGATAAGATTACCCTGTATGCCATGGATAATTCCAAAATTGAAGATTTACTGAAGCGTAATGCAGATGAAGTTAAGGCAGAGGTTCTTGCAACGGATATTATTTTGGGAAGTACGGCAGGATATGTTAAAGAATGGAATATTAATAAAGAGACCGTTACTCTTGCTGTGTCCAAAAACGAATAATCAGTGCATAACTTCAAGGAGAATTATTAATGGAAAAGATGAATTTCAATAAAGAGGAATTTAAAAGTGAAGTAATAGGCAATGTTAAAAGTCTGTACAGAAAAACAATCGATGAAGCTGACAAACATCAGATTTTTCAGGCTGTAGCCTATACCATTAAGGATTACATCATAGACCGTTGGATTGCCACCCAGAAAGAGTTTGAGAAGCAGGATGCCAAAACGGTGTATTATATGTCAATGGAATTTCTTATGGGTCGTGCATTGGGCAATAACATGATTAACCTTACCTGCTATAATGAGGTAAGGGAAGCATTGGAGGAACTCGGATTTGATCTCAATGTAATAGAGGACCAGGAGCCGGATGCTGCCCTGGGAAACGGCGGTCTTGGTCGTCTGGCAGCATGTTTTCTGGATTCTCTTTCCACATTGGGATATCCGGCTTACGGATGCGGTATTCGTTACCGTTATGGAATGTTCGCCCAGAAAATTGAAAACGGATATCAGATTGAGATTCCCGATGACTGGTTGAGAGACGGTAATCAATTTGAAATCAAGAGACCTGAATATGCCACTGAAATAAAGTTTGGCGGATATGTAAGGTCCTACAGGGATGAAAACGGCAGAGAACACTTTGTACAGGAGGATTATCAGAGCGTAAAGGCAGTTCCTTATGACCTTCCGGTGGTAGGATACGGCAATAACGTAGTTAATACCTTAAGAATCTGGGATGCAGAACCAATACAGAGGTTTAATCTTGATTCATTTGATAAGGGTGATTACCACAAAGCAGTTGAGCAGGAAAATCTTGCCAAAACCATATGTGAGGTTTTATATCCTTGCGACAACCATTATGCCGGAAAGGAACTTCGACTGAAACAGCAGTATTTCTTTGTGTCTGCCAGTGTTCAGAGAGCCATAATCAAATATAAGGAAAAACATTCAGACATTACCGGATTACATGAAAAGGTGTGCTTCCAGTTAAACGATACCCATCCTACCGTAACGGTTGCGGAGTTAATGAGAATTCTTATGGACGAGGAAGGCCTTAGCTGGGATGAGGCATGGGAGGTTACCAATAAGACCTGTGCATATACCAATCACACAATTATGGCTGAGGCTTTGGAAAAATGGCCTGTGGATTTGTTTTCAAGACTTCTTCCCCGCATATACCAGATTGTGGAAGAAATTAACAGAAGATTTGTTGAAAAGATTAAAGCTGTATATCCGGGAGATTATGGTAAAATCGCCAGAATGGCAATTTTATACGATGGTCAGGTTAAAATGGCAAATCTGGCAATAGTTGCAGGATTTTCCGTAAACGGAGTTGCCAGGCTTCATACGGAAATCCTTGAGAAACAGGAGCTCAGAGATTTTTATGAAATGATGCCTGAAAAATTTAATAATAAAACAAACGGCATTACCCAGAGACGTTTCCTGTTACACGGTAATCCCCTTCTGGCAGAATGGGTAACCGGCAAAATAGGAGACGGATGGATTACTGATTTATCCCGGATTAACAGACTGAAGGAATATGCCGATGACAATGAAAGCCGTCGGGAATTTATGGAGATTAAATACCGGAATAAAATAAGGCTGGCAAAATATATTGAAGAACATAACGGCATTGAAATTGACCCTCATTCCATTTTTGATGTACAGGTTAAGAGACTGCATGAGTATAAGAGACAGCTTTTGAATATTCTCCATGTCATGTATTTATACAATAAGATAAAAGCTAATCCGGGTATGGATTTTTATCCCAGAACTTTTATTTTCGGCGCAAAGGCAGCAGCAGGTTACAGACGCGCAAAACTTACCATAAAGCTTATAAATAATGTTGCTTCTGTTATTAATAACGATAAAACAATCAACGGTAAGCTTAAGGTGGTATTTATTGAAAACTACCGTGTATCAAACGCAGAGATGATTTTTGCGGCTGCAGACGTAAGTGAGCAGATATCCACGGCCAGCAAGGAAGCATCGGGAACCGGCAATATGAAATTTATGCTGAATGGTGCAGTTACCCTTGGAACCATGGATGGTGCCAACGTGGAAATTGTTCAGGAAGTGGGAGAAGAAAATGCTGTAATATTCGGACTGTCTGCGGATGAGGTTATTCAGTTTGAAAATCACGGGGGATATAATCCTCAGGATATATTTAACAGGGATCAGGAAATTCGCCAGGTATTAATGCAGCTTATCAACGGCTTCTATTCTCCGGAAGATCCTGAACTTTTCAGAGAGCTGTACAATTCACTTCTGTATGATGACAGACCGGATATGTATTTCATTTTGAAGGATTTCCGTTCTTATGCAGAGGCGCAGTCCCGTATTGAAAGCAAATACCGGGATTCGGATAACTGGGCTCGCTCAGCAATGTTAAATGTTGCAGGAAGCGGTAAATTCTCTTCTGACAGAACAATAGAGGAATATGTGAGAGATATCTGGAAACTGGAAAAAATTAAAGTTACATTATAAAATAACTTTACAGTCACTGTTTTTTATGATATATAATATTCTATACAAAGAGGGAGTAGTTGCACGTCCATGACGTGTCCCAGTGCCCGTCAGTACGTCTGATATTCAGACCGGGGCTGGGTGGCTTTATGTTAAACAAGACTTTTTGTGTACACTTTTCGTGTGCACAAGAGGTCTTTTTTTTATCAATAATTTATAGGAGAGGAGAAAACATATGAAAGAGATTTATCAGGCAACAAAAGAAGAATTATTTCGTGAATACGGAGACGATAAGGGCCTTACGGAAGTAATGGCAGCCAATCTTCTGGAGGAAAAGGGCGAAAATGTACTGAAAGAAAAAAACAGAAAAAGTATATTTGTAGTTTTTATGAGTCAGTTTGCAGATTTATTGGTAATTATTCTTATTGTTGCAGCGGTAATCTCTATGATTTCGGGAAATGTGGAAAGTACTGCGGTTATTCTGGCAGTAATTGTACTTAATTCTGTTCTGGGAACTGTTCAGTATGTTAAGGCAGAAAAGTCGCTGGATGCATTAAAACGGCTGTCATCACCTAAAACCAAGGTTTTAAGGGATGGGGTGAAAAAAGAAATCAGCTCTGAACAGGTTGTCCCCGGAGATATACTTATGCTTGAAGCAGGGGATATGATTGTGGCTGACGGAAGAATAATCGCCAATTATTCACTACAGGTGAATGAAAGCTCCATTACAGGGGAATCGGTCAATGTTGATAAAAAAGACACAGATATAGAAGAAGAGGCCGCCCTGGGGGACAGAATAAATATGGTATATTCAGGCAGCCTTGTCACTTACGGCAGAGCCAATGTGCTGGTAACCGCTACCGGAATGGACACGGAAATGGGTAAAATAGCAGGCCTTTTAAGTGCCGCAGGGGACAGAAAAACACCCTTGCAGAAAAGTCTTGATGATTTCGGTAAAAAACTTGCAGTTATAATTGCAGTAATTTCCGCACTGGTATTCGGACTAAGAATATGGCAGGGAGAAGCTCTGGCAGACTCCCTTATGTTTGCCGTTGCTTTGGCTGTGGCGGCAATTCCGGAAGCCCTGAGTTCAATAGTTACCATTGTCCAGGCAATGGGAACCAAAAAAATGGCGGCAGAAAACGCCATAATAAAAGAATTAAAAGCGGTGGAAAGCCTGGGCTGTGTATCAGTTATCTGCTCAGACAAGACCGGAACACTTACACAGAATAAAATGGAGGTAACGGATGTATATATTGACGGAAAATGTCTTAAACCTGAAGAACTGGATACCAATAATCAGCTGCACCGGTATCTGCTGTATTCTGCCATACTTAATAATGATTCCTCTGTAAGAGACGGTAAAGATATAGGTGATCCTACAGAGACCTGCCTCCTTATAATGGCAAGAAAAGCGGGACTTGATAAAGCAGGGATTTCTGAAGAGTATATCAGAAGTATGATGCCCAGAATGGAGGAAATTCCTTTTGATTCCGACAGAAAGCTTATGAGTACCAAATACATGGTGCATGGCATTCCCACGGTTTTTACCAAAGGCGCCGTTGATGTGCTTTTACCCAGAGTAAATAAAATTATGGACTGCAATGGTGTACATGACATAACTGAAAAGGAGAGAGAAGATATATATGAGCAGAACGGTATTTTTTCTGAGAATGGTTTAAGGGTTCTGGCATTTGCATACAGGGAATGCGCAAAAGGAGAGATACTTTCTGTTGATAATGAGAATGAATATACTTTTATAGCCCTGACTGCCATGATGGATCCTCCGAGAGAGGAATCTGTGCAGGCGGTGGAAGATGCAATAAGAGCCGGTATAAAGCCGGTGATGATAACAGGGGATCATAAGGTTACGGCAACAGCTATTGCCCGTAAAATTGGGATTTTTAAGGATGGCGACATGGCAGTAAGCGGTATGGAAATCGATGGCATGTCAGATGAAGAGCTGAGGGAAAAACTGGAGAAAATATCCGTATATGCCAGGGTATCCCCGGAGAATAAAATACGTATTGTGGGACTCTGGCAGCAGAAGGGACACATAGTGGCAATGACCGGTGACGGAGTAAATGATGCCCCCGCTTTGAAGAAAGCAGATATAGGCGTGGCAATGGGTATAACGGGAACGGAGGTTTCCAAAGATGCTGCTGCAATGATACTGGCAGACGATAATTTTGCTACTATTATCAATGCTGTTTTAAACGGCAGGAATGTATACAGGAATATAGTTAATGCAATTCAATTTCTGCTTTCCGGAAATATTGCCGCCATTTTAGCTGTATTGTACTGTTCGGTTATGGCATTGGATACCCCCTTCGAACCGGTACATCTGCTGTTTATCAATCTGCTTACGGATTCCCTTCCTGCTTTGGCAATAGGAATGGAGCCTTCTGACAAAACACTCCTTAACAACAAACCACGAAGCGCGGGGGAAGGAATTATGACAGGCAGATTTATATCCCATCTGGCAGTATACGGGATATTAATTGCTACAGTTACCATAACGGCATATTATCATGGATTGTTAATCAATAATAAGGCCGCGGCTACAATGGCATTTACGACTCTTACACTTTCAAGGCTGTTCCATGGTTTTAACTGCAGAAGCGAACGCTCTGTTATAAAGGCAGGTCTTTTCAGTAATAAATGGAGTATAATAGCATTTCTTCTGGGAATTTTTTTGTTAGCAATGGTTCTTTTTGTTCCGTTTATGCAGAGACTTTTTATTATTGAACCTCTTACCATAACAGAGATATTACGCTGTATTATACTTGCATTTATACCCACATTTCTTGTTCAGATTGTAAAAACCATAAAGAAATAAGGGTTAATATGGCATATATGGGAATAATATGTTATAATTTTCATGGATTAACCCAATGTTGCAGTGCGGGAAGGAGTACATATAATGAGTAAAACAAAACCAAAGATTTTTTTTAAACCGCTTATATACGGTGCCATAATAATGAGTGTTATTGCTGTTGTGGCAGGATATATATTGAGAAATAAGGATGTGGAGTATACTTATGAATACGTTAACGGTGAAATTATAAGTCACAGCTGGCTGGATGTTTTCACTGTTGCGGCCTATGTATATCTTGGAATTGCGGTTATAATGCTGTTGATTGCCATTGCCAATATAATTGCTGTCAGAAAGAATGCTGATATACCTTTTGCGAGAAATATTGTTTTAGCGGTTGTGCTTATACCGGTATCGGTGGCAGTTATTTTTTTCAGTAAAACACTTGTCACGGATATAGATTGGGATTATGCTCCCCAATATTATGAATTTAACGGAGAAAATCATAATATTGTCATTTGTGAACGCTCCATGGGATTGGAAGGTCTGGGAGATGTGTATCAGGTGGAGGAAGATGGTACTGCCTACAGAATAGGAGGCTTTGCCACGGAAGACGGATACCGCAATGAAGGAAAATATACTTTTGAATGGACCGATGAGGGTGTGACCATTCATTTTATATATGATATCAATACCAAAACAGGCGGTTATATTATAGCTGAATGGGTGGAATAGCCCCAAAGGAGATATATTGTGCATTTTACGGAAGCCAAAGGAATACTGTCGCAGTACAACGGAATGAATATATACCGGGGGTGTACCCATGGCTGTATCTATTGTGATGCCAGAAGCGCATGTTATCAGATGAAACATGATTTTGAGGACGTAGAGGTAAAAAAGAATGCTCCCATGCTTTTGGAACAGGCGCTTCGCTCAAAAAGACATAAGTGTATGATAGGAACCGGTGCAATGAGTGATCCATATATGCACTGCGAAGAGAAACTTGGTCTTACGAGGGAATGTTTGGAGATTATAGATAAGTATGAATTTGGCGTTGCCATTCAGACCAAATCGGATAGAATTCTCAGAGACCTGGATATTTTGAATAGCATAAACAGTAAGGCAAAATGCGTTGTACAGATGACTCTGACAACTTATGATGAGAAATTATGTAAAATTATTGAGCCTAACGTAAGCAGTACCGAAGAAAGGGTCAGGGCACTGAAAATCTTTCGCGATAACGGTATACCTACAGTGGTATGGTTAAGTCCTATACTGCCCTTTATTAATGATACAAAGGAAAATATAGAGGGCATAATGGATTATTGTATTGAAGCCGGAGTATATGGAATAATCTGTTTCGGAATGGGAGTAACATTACGGGAAGGTGACAGGGAGTATTTTTATAAAGCATTAGACAGGCATTTCCCCGGAATGAAAGCAGAATATCAACGACGATTTGGAAATGCCTATGAGCTGTTAAGCGATAACAACCGTGAATTAACAGAGCTTATGTACCGTAAAAGCCGGGATAACAATATTGTCTGCGATATGGAAGCGGTTTTTGAATATTTAAGGGATTTACCGGAAAAATATCAACAGTTAACCTGGTTTTAGAAGAGGAGAAAATATTTAATGGAATATGAATTTAGAACAGATGTAAGGGATAATGAAAAGTTACGGGAAAGCTTTAATGAACTTACCCGTAAAACCTTTTGTTTTGATTTTAAAGAGTGGTATGAAACAGGGTACTGGGGAAAAGAGTACATTCCCCACGTTCTTGTGGATAACGGAAAAGTCATTTCCAATGTGTCTGTTAATCTGATGCGGTTTAAGACACCGGAAGGAATTAAAAATTACATACAACTGGGAACCGTCATGACTGATGAACAGTACAGAGGCAAAGGGCTTAACAGGTATATAATGGAACGTATACTAAAGGAGTATCAGGACAGAACGGAAGGGATATATCTTTTTGGTAATGATGATGTATTGGACTACTATCCGAAATTTGGATTCAAGCCTGCAGATGAATATGAATATGTTTGCACAATTCGAAAGACATCATCAACCGATAAATATACTCTCATGCAGATTGACCCATGGGATACAATCTGGCAGAAAAGGCTGGATGAGTGCATGAAGGAACAGGATGCAATGGAGGAATGTCATAATAATGCTTTCCGTATGTGTAATAATACAGGATTGTATCGTTTCTGGCTGAATGCAGTATTTGGGAATAAGGTGTATTTTATCCCGGAAAATGAAGCATTTATTATAGCAGAAGCAGATAATAATATACTTGAAATACATGAAATTTTCGGGAAAAAATCAGTTGATATCAGTCTCCTGGCAGAAGCGTTCAGAGAAAAAACTTCAGTAACGGATATCAGGCTTCATTATACGCCTGCAAACTGTGACGGATACGAAATTCAACGTCACAAAGAAGATTGTACGCTTTTTATTTTGGGCGGAGATTTACATAATAAAATGAAGGATAAAATAATGTTCCCGGAAATGTCTCATGCATAAACAGAATAGTATAAGCGAAAAACCCCGCGACAGCGGGGTTTTTTTATTGGAGTTGCAATTAAAACCCGTAGTTTATCACCAAAATTCACCTATAGGGAAATCTGTATTAAACAAAAAATATATAATATTTGTTGGTTGACGTATTGACTATTAGGTATGAAAGAGGTATTATAAATAAAAAATACTATAAACAGAGATAAGGAGAAGATGCATATGAAGAAAAGTAATTTATTCAAAGGTATTTTATGTGGTGTAATGCTGGCAGCGGTGGTGAGCTCCACGGTGGCGGCCGGAACCGTACAGAAGGAGGTGCAGGGATACAGGGTCAGGGATCTTGATGATTCCTATTCCGGAGATGTGGGAACATATCGTGCTATTGTGAGATATAATTTAGCAACTGTAACGGCGAAAAATATCAGTGGCTCTCCCAAAATGTACCGCATGGAAGCTGCTATATATGACAGTTATTTAAAAGAGTATGTGGATTTCAATGCCAAAAGCGTCGTATCATCACCGGGCGGCAGTGAAGAAAGTGTAAGTATAGACAGGGATTACAACGAGGCCAGATACTCATACAGGCTTCTTGCCCAGGGATATAACGGAACCAGTACAGCCACAGGAAGAGCGGATTATTATGCGTATTATGTAAAACAGAACAGTTAACTGTCATATTGGTTAATTCATAGGGGGCTGTATGAGAAGAATAGTTACAACCATTATAGTTATATGTTTATTATTATCCCTAATTACCATTATCGGGGGATGTAAATCCCGTGAAGGCATAGAACTTACAGATAAACATCATATAATAACTGTGGACAATGCCAATGAAGAATTATACAGGCAAATAGTTTTCCTGAGCTATGATCAGAATGTGGGTCTCAGTGCTTATGCACACCGGCCGGAAGGATACCCGTTCTTCATAAATTCAGCACTGGCAATGCAGATGGAGAAGTATAAGACTGAACAGGACAGGAAATTCCATGTTGTTATTGATAATATTGATGAAGAAATACCAGTGGAATTAATTGATGAGATTAATGAAGAGAATGGGCTTAGCCTGAATGTTGATAATTGGGAAAAAGTTTACTGGGGAGGCTGTCTTCCACGTTACTACTATCTGCTGACGGCAGAGGAGATATGGGCACTGGCGGATAAAGAAGTGTATTTATGTTATGTAGGCACGGGAGTAGGAGATATAAAAGATGCCAACTGGGATACGGAGGAAGGGAAGGAGGTATACTGCCAGCTTTACGGAGACCAGGTAATACGTTATGAGAAGGGCATGACACTTTACTATGAGCCGATGTATAAGCTGGGGGGTGAATAATAATGTTTGGACTGGTATTTAGAAATATAAGGAATTCATTTAAAGCCTATAGAAATATATATGTCCTGATGCTGGTGTCCCAGTGTGTTGCTGTTGTAATGCTTTTATTTGTCTACGGGATAACAGTCAGTTATGACATTGCGAAGGAGGAGGAGAGAACCCGTTACCAGGATTTAGAGGCAACATTTGAGACCGGGGTTTCGACACAGGGGCTTGTGAAGGTATTGCCGGAGATACTGGACGAAATGGAAGAACGTCTATGTTTGGTATATGCAACCGGCAAGATTCCGGATAAAGAAATCAGTCTGACATTCCATGAGGAATACCATGAAGGACAATTTAGTCAGGCCGAGATTACTTTCACTGAGGAAAGACTTCTGGATGGAAGATACCTTACCACAGAAGAAATGAATGACGGCAGTAAGGTGGCGGTGGCTCATAATGCAGGAGAAGTGGGAGATACAATTCTTATCGGGGATACCGAATTTGAACTGGTAGGAAAGCTGGGTGTGTTTTTTCACCCTGATGATGTGGATATATTCATTCCGTTGTCATCTGCGCCGGAAGAGATGGTTGCTACATGTGTATGTCCCATGTTTAAAAAGTTTCCCACACTGTCAGACTACAATCATTTTAAAGCAGTATTGGAGAGAGAGTACGGAAGTAATGTGGAAGTGAAAGAGTTTGAACCGGTGGAAGTGGATGACATCATTGCATATGATTCCATAATCATACTGGCGGCGGCGATTGGAGTGGTTACGGCACTGGATACCATGCTGTTATACGGATATCTTATGAAAAAAAGAAAAAGGCAGATGGCGATATTCGGTATTACAGGAGCAAAAAGAGGACAGCAGATACTGATTAATGAGCTGGAAATTACTGTTATAACTTTGTTGGCCGCTGTTTTGGGAGTTGTGATATTCAGAGCGGCAATAGAGGGGATTTTCACAAAAGTATATGAAGTAGGTATGCCAATATTCAGTATCAAAGCATATGGAATCATGCTGGGGATATATGGGGCAAGTATTTTGGGAGGAACCTTGATAATAACATTAATAAATTCCGGACAAAAAGTCCTTGATATGAGGAGGACGAGGTAGAATGGTCAGATTATCAGTCAGTGAATACATAAGAAATGTAGGATACAATATTGTATCAGTTTTAATGCTCACGGTTACATTTGTGATGTGTGCCATATTCCTGAGTAATATTAGTGCACAGAGCAGGTTTTATAATTTTATTAGTCCGTTTCTTAATGAAAATAGCATTATTATAGGAGAATTACTGCCGGATTTTGATGTTACATCATTAACCAAATATGAAAAGTCAATAATGACCAGAGAAATTGCCTGCACCAGTGATAATGTAAGAAAACTGAACTGGTGTCTGGTATATGACAGATATTCAATGGACAAGCTGAAACCCCGTTTAAAAGAGGGTAAACAGCCGGATTCTGTAAGTTCGACTGACGGAATTATGAATATACTTATTTCCGACAACAAGTCCAATGTGGGTGTGGGAGATGTTATTAATCTGAAATTCTGGTGTGTTGAAGGTGCAGAAGAAGGCAGACAGATAAGTATACCTGCCAGAGTAACCGGCATTATTGCATCGGGACAGAAGGTGCTGATGGGAACCGGGACGAATATCAGTAAATCAATGGAAAGCAGTGATATATTCGGAACATATAATTATGAACAGCTTGAATTTCCGATTATAATTACGACCGAGAAAGAACTGGAAAAACTGCCGGAGGCTGTGCTTGAATTAAATTACCGGTGTATAGTAAAATTTGATGACAGTATCACGGCTGAAGAAAGGGTGGCAAACTATAACAAAATAATAAACTTTGAAAATGAGAATGAAATGCGCACGGGAACAGATGTGTTTCCGAAATCGGAAAAATTAGTTGAGATGCAGAAGACAGAAATGAGAAATATTATGACTAAATACATACCATTGACCATAGCTGTATTTATAATAATCAGTATATGCATTATATGTATGATTTCCATAAAAAATGCTAATAGCATGCGTTATTATGCAACCCTTTATATATGTGGAATGCCATATAAAAGCGCCGTGTTTTTTTCAGGAGCGGAAATGACTGTTAACAGTGTTCTGTCGGCATTACTTGCAAGCTCATTTATAGTATTTCAAAATAAATTTTCTATTCTGGGAAATATTAACTGCGAACTGAATGCCTTAATTATAAGTGTAATGTTAGTTGCATATGTGATAATTATATTATGGACCATGCTTGTTACGAGGAAAATATTAAGGGAACGCAGCGTAATGAATATTTTAAGAGATACAGCATATTAGCAGGAGGGAAAGAGATGATTAAGCTTGAAGAAATATATAAGACATATAATCCGGGTAAATCCAATGCATTTACAGCCTTAAAAGGTGTGTCTCTTGAGGTTAAGGAAGGGGAAATGCTGGGTATAATCGGCAAATCGGGAGCCGGAAAGTCCACACTTATGCATATCATCGGTTGTGTGGATAATTTTGAAAAGGGTACATATCTGTTGAATGGAAAGGATATTTCCCAAATTAATGAAAGCAAACGGGCAGAGATTAGAAACAGTGAGCTTGGAATAGTATTACAGGACTTTGCCCTTATAGAGGAGTATTCAGCACTTGAAAATGTAATGGTTCCGGTGTATTTTTCCCCCAAAAAGAGTAACAAAAAAGAACGTGCACTGAATGCATTGAATAAAATGGGTATTGGCGACCTGGCTGATAAAAAGGTAAACAAATTGTCAGGAGGCCAGAAACAGAGGGTGGCAATAGCCAGGGCAATAGTTAATAATCCTAAACTTATTCTTGCGGATGAACCCACAGGCGCTTTGGACGTAAATACATCTAAGGAAATAATGAATGAATTTAAACGTCTTAACGAAGAAGGGGCGACTATAATAATAATCACCCATGATCCGGATGTGGCGAAAGAATGTGGAAGAGTACTGGAAATGAGCGACGGAAAGATAGTTGAGTAATGTAAAACCCCGCGACGGCGGGGTTTTACATTATATAGCATGCTATACAATACATATCCTCATGATATTGTTATCACATTTAATATCTGATGCAAGAATGGCAATTACTTTATCGCCTTTTTTAACAACCTTTGTATCCTTAGCTTTGGCAAGGGCATGCTCTAAAAGTGCATTTGGATCATCCAGTTCGTTGGCGGCAATAGGTGTGACATTCCATGTTAATTTTAACTGGCGAAGTCCCATGTCATCAATGGTAACCGCAATTATTGGGCAGGGTGGATGGAAGCAGGAAAGGGTTCTTGCTGTTCTTCCGCTTCGGGTCATAACAATGATGGCTTTAGCATCCAGATATTCCGCTGCGCTGTAGGCTGAGGCACATACAGCATTGACTACATTGGGTTCCATATTGTTATGGTCCCGCACAAAAGCTGAATAATAATTAATGCTGGATTCTGCTGTGAGAGCAATCTGGGCCATAGTCTTAACGGCCTCAACAGGATATGCTCCGGCGGCGGATTCTCCTGAAAGCATAATGGCGGTTGTTCCGTCATAAATAGCGTTGGCAACGTCGGAAACCTCGGCACGGGTAGGCCTTGGATTCTGTGTCATGGATTCCAGCATCTGTGTAGCGGTAACAACTATCTTGCCCTTATCATTACACATATTAATCATATTTTTCTGAATTGCGGGAATTTTCTCAAAAGCAATTTCTACGCCCAAATCACCTCTGGCTACCATAATTCCGTCACTGGCATCTATAATCTCTTCCAGATTGTTTACGCCCTGTCCGTTTTCAATTTTACTGATAATCTGAATCCTTTCTCCGCCGTTATCCTTTAACAGCTTGCGGAGCTTCTTTACGTCATCGGCGCTTCTTACAAATGAAGCAGCGATAAAATCCACCTTCTGCCGGATACCAAACAAAATATCAGATTTGTCTGCATCACTGATATAAGGCATGGGAATGTTCATATTGGGAAGGTTAATGCTTTTGTGATTGCTTATCCTGCCGCCGTTTACAACCTTACATATAACACTGCTTCCTTTAATGTCTGTTACTTTTAAAGCAATTTTGCCGTCATCTATAAGAATATTTGTTCCGATGGAAACATATTTGGCAAGCTTATCGTAGGTAAGGCCGATACGTGTACTGTCGC
>JBJEND010000056.1:0-3352 GCA_051880015.1 Butyrivibrio sp.
CTTAATATGAAAATGAGAGTACATGATGACGTGGGCCGCAGCGTAATTGCTACAAGGCGGCTTCTTTGGCAGCATAAGCCCACCAAAGAACTGAATCTGGACACATGGAAGACAGCCATTCACCTGCTGAAGCATGATAATGAATATATAGATGACAAAGTAACCTTGGAACGCCTTTCTTTTTCCGCCTCCTGCATGGGAATACGGATAATTACCACAGGAGAACTGCCAATGGATGCAAAGGTGTCAGAGCTTATAATAAGTGCCATCAGAGAGTGCATGACCAATGCAGTGCGCCATGCAGGCGCCACCAGACTTTATGTCAATTTAAGCTGCACTGACGATATGGCGTATGCCGTTATTACCAATGACGGAGCCATACCCCAGGGTAAAATAACCGAGGGCGGCGGATTATCCTCACTTCGTGCCAGAATCAGGAACGGAGGAGGAACTATGGAGATTCTCAGTGAACCTGAGTTTGAACTGAAGGTAGCCGTTCCGTGTAAGAAAACGGATGAATATTCGGGAAGGAGGATATAAGGTGACCAATGTACTGATTGTGGAAGACCAGCGGATGATGAGGGAAATGATGGAGAATTACATTAAGCAGACGGAGGGCTACAGGCTTTCCGGCTCCATTGCAGGTGCCGGTCTGGCAGAAAAGTATTGTTCCCAGAACCCGGTGGATTTGGTGCTTATGGATGTATGCACGGAAAATGATGAAAGCGGTTTTGAGGCAACCGGGATAATCAAAACAAGATTCCCCAATATCAAGGTAATTATTGTTACATCCATGCTGGACGTAAGTTATCTGGAACGTGCCAGGGAGGCCGGCGCTGACAGCATATGGTTTAAGGACGTAAGCAGGGAAGAACTGATGTCCGTAGTGGAACGTACCATGAAGGGCGAAAAAGTTTACCCTGACAAGACCCCGAAGGTCATGATTGGAAACGCCTCCAGCTATGAATTTACCGAAACGGAAATAAGAGTCCTGAGAGTATTGGTGGAGGGCATGACATACAGGGAAATGGCAGATGCTCTTGGAGTATCGGTAGAAACAGTGAAAAGTCATGTGGGAAGCCTGTTGTCCAAAACGGGCTTTACATCTAAAACAAAGCTGGCCGCCGTGGTTATGAGCAAAAGATTGATTGTCAACGGATTTTAATTAAACATCCCCCGTTCGGGGGATGTTTTTTTTGTGCTCTAAAATATAATTGGAAATATGACGGAATATTTTTCCACTTCTAAAGAAAGCGGGGTGAGTTAATGAGGCGGGTTGTAGTAGATATGAAGAATTATCTTTTTGCGGATGCTGTAGCCCAGGCACTGAAAAATGCAGATTCGGATTTTGAAGTGCACAGGTCAGAGGGACCGGAGAAGACAGCAGAGCTTTGCAGCCTTTGTGAGCCCTATGCGCTGTTAATGGAGGTTACCGGTTATTCTCCCTGGAAACTGGAAGAACGTCTCCTTATAAGGGATGAGGTGAAGAAGAAGAACGCCTATTGCAAGGTGGTTCTGATTGTGGATGAGAATTCAGAGAAGAAACTCGCCCGAAGGGTGACCCAGGCCAAGAAGGACGGACTAATTGATAATTTTATCTATGGCTCTGTTTCGGCTACCTATCTTTCAGCCGTTGTTGACGCATTATAACAAAAAGAAAAACATTTTCTTAATGGAGGAAAAACAATGAAAAATAAGATTAAAAGAATTACAGGTATATTTCTTGTCCTGTGTATGCTGGTTATGGGACTGCAACTGTCCGGTACAACAGTTAAGGCAGCAACGACATGGATTAGGAGTGTTGATATTACCGGCGTGACTGCACCGGCAGCCGGTGCAGCTCCGAATTTTACTGACCCCACAGTTTCTGAGGGAGTTATTGTGGTTACCAAAAAGTGGCAATGCCTTGATACCGAAGAATACTTGTATTCCGGTGACAGGTTTCAGGCAGGTTTTACCTATCGTATAATTATAACATTAATGCCATCTACGGGCACCGGATATGATTTCCCGAAATCTACGGCGATACCTGTTACAGTTAACGGTAATAATGCCGGGAATTACTATATATACACGGGGGATGAAGACCAAATTGTTGTGTCTTACTCCTTTAAAGCCTCCGGCGGTTCTGCTTTGAATGTTGTACAGGTAAGTGGACTGACATCACCTGCAGCAGGTGCTCAGGTGGATGACACATTGAATGTTTCTTCAGCGAATTATTCCATAGCACAATTACAGGATGAAAAGGCTGTAGATGGTGCGACGGCAGTGTTCTGGTATGATATGACGGATAACGTATGGCTTCATACAGGGGATGTGTATAAAGAGGGGCATATATATTGGTTAAGGGTTTTTCTGAAGACTAATAGTTATTATTATTATTTTCCCCGTTCAGATACATATTATAATAATTTAACTAATTTATACGAGTACAGCGGAACCAGTGAACCTAAATTGTTTGTGGATGGTTCAGCTAAATATATCAGCGAGTGTTCATATGAAGAACAATATATCGGTTATGCAGCAGTGGAGAATAAGATGGATGGTCTTGAGGGAAGTCTTCTGCTTAGTGCATACTTTTACATACCCCATTACCATGCTGCAACGGGAACCTGGAAATCAGATGCAACCAATCACTGGAAACTCTGCTCCTGCGGAACCAAACTGTATAGCGCATCCCATTCTTTCGGAGCATGGAGTGTAACTAAGGCTGCTACTGAAACCGCTACAGGAACCAAAGTCAGAACCTGTTCCGTGTGTGGTTACAAAGAAGAGGTAACCATACCAAAGCTTAACCACACCCATGTTGCAGGAAGTACGTTTGAATATAATTCCACCAATCATTGGAAATTATGCTCCTGCGGTCAGAAGATGATTGTCACAGCTCATGTATTTGGAGCATGGAACACCACCAAAGCCGCCACAGAGTCCTCTGCGGGAAGTATGGAGAGAGTATGTGACGTATGCGGATATAAAGAGACTTCAACAATACCTCCTATCGGTCATAGTCATGCAGCCGGAGATTCGTGGGTATCCGACGGGGATAATCACTGGAAGGAATGTTACTGTGGAGAGAAGATGAACACAGCGTCTCATTCTTATGGAGACTGGGTTGTAACCAAAGAAGCCACGGAAACAGAGGAAGGAACCAAGGAGAGAGTATGTACTGTATGCAAATATAAGGATGTTAAGGTAATACCCGTAATTGGCCATACACATACGGCACAGGATATATGGGAAGCTGATGAAACCGGTCACTGGAATGAATGTGAATGCGGTGAGAAGATGAATGCAGCTGACCACGATTTTGGAGAATGGACAGTTATACAGTCACCTGCTGATGCCAATATCG
>JBJEND010000057.1:0-16838 GCA_051880015.1 Butyrivibrio sp.
AATAATTAAAGAAGGAATACCTGTGGTAAGCGGAAAACAGCATAAAATTGCTGCCGATATTATAAAATCCACTGCATTGAAAAATAAATCGGAATATTATTTTACGGACAATGATATTGTTAATATCAGGTATGGCAAGGATAAAACAGTATTTGATTACCATGAATTTCAAAATATTGAGATAACTCTATTGGGAACATATCAGCCGGAAAATGCCGTTACAGCCATAGAATGTGCAAAAGTGCTGAGAAATCTGGGAATACGCATTTCGGATAATGACATATATAGCGGATTAAAGAAAGCCGTATGGTTTGGCAGATTTTCAAAGCTGGGGGAACATCCTGATTTTATTGTAGATGGTGCACATAATCCGGCGGGGGCTTTAAAACTTGCGGAATGCCTTGAAACATATTACCCTCTCGGAGGACTTACTTTTATTATGGGTGTATTTGCCGATAAGGATTATGAAAGTATTCTTAAATACTGTATGCCTTATGCAAAATCAGTAATAACCATAGAAACACCTGATAATTCCCGTGCACTTTCTTCCAAAGCACTTGCAGAATTTATCAAAAACAATTATGATGTAAGTATTCATGTGAGCAACAGTATTGAAGAGGGAGTAGGGTTTGCAATGGATAATACGGATACAGATAAAGCCATAATAGCGTTTGGTTCACTGTCGCATCTATGCGCTGTACATGAGGCCTATATCAGTCTGACTTAATATTTTTATCAGAGGTGGAATATTTGATGGATCAGAATAAAATAAAAGAAGGCATAAGGCTTATTTTGGAAGGAATTGGTGAAGATGTTAACCGGGAAGGACTTGTAGAAACTCCGGACAGAATTGCCAGAATGTATGAAGAAATATTTGCCGGAATTAATGAAGACGCCGAAACTCATCTGAGTAAGACATTTACGGCAGATAATACAGATATGGTAATCGAAAGGGATATCCCCTTTTATTCAATGTGTGAGCATCATCTTGTACCCTTTTACGGAAAAGCTCATATAGCGTATATTCCTGACGGAAGGGTTGCAGGGCTTAGTAAGCTTGCCAGAACTGTGGAAGTATATGCCAGACGTCCCCAGCTTCAGGAAAGAATGACCGCCCAGATTGCCGATGCACTGATGGAGCATCTTAATGCAAAAGGTGCCATGGTTATTCTTGAGGCAGAGCATATGTGCATGACTATGCGTGGTGTAAAGAAACCGGGAAGTAAAACAGTTACCTTTGCATCAAGAGGAGAATTTGAAACTAATCATAGACTGGCAGACAGATTTATCTCAATGGTTGGGGTGACAAAATGATAATTGGAAATAAAAAATTCAGCACTGATAAAACCTACATAATGGGTATATTAAATGTTACACCTGATTCTTTTTCAGACGGCGGTAAATATAATTCCGAAGAAAAAGCAATTATACATGTATTAGATATGATTGAAGACGGAGCTTCCATTATTGATGTGGGAGGAGAGTCCACCAGACCCGGTTATACCATGATATCAGATGAAGAGGAAATATACAGAGTATGTCCTGTTATCGAGAAGATTAAGAAGGAGACCGATATTCCGGTTTCCCTTGATACATATAAAAGCAAGGTGGCGGCTGCCGGTATTGCTGCAGGGGCCGATTTAATCAACGATATCTGGGGCTTGAAATATGACCCGCTTATGGCAGGCG
This sequence comes from Butyrivibrio sp., assembly GCA_051880015.1. Classification (GTDB taxonomy): domain Bacteria; phylum Bacillota; class Clostridia; order Lachnospirales; family Lachnospiraceae; genus Eshraghiella. The sequence continues at coordinate 1,690 of JBJEND010000057.1, forward strand.
TTATTTCGGATTCCAAGCTCCCCTGCTGTTTAATGCACAATAGGAATAATACTGATTACAATGACTTTTTGACCGATTATCTTACAGATATGAAGGAAAGTGTTAAAATTGCTGAGAAAGCCGGAATTAACCCTGAGAATATAATTCTTGACCCGGGTGTAGGCTTTGGTAAAACACTGGAACATAATCTGCTTGTACTTAAACATCTGGAGGATTTTACAAGACTTGGATATCCGGTACTTTTGGGAACCTCCCGCAAATCGGTTATCGGACTTACTCTTGACCTGCCGAAGGACGAAAGGGTGGAAGGAACCATTGCCACGTCAGTAATCGGTACACTTAACAGATGTATGTTTTTAAGAGTGCATGATGTTAAGGAAAATTACAGGGCAGTTAAGATGACGGAAGCAATAATTAATGCGTAATTATGGGGAAAAGTAATGGATAAAATTATTATCGACGGACTGAAAGTCTTCTGTAACCACGGCGTATATGAAGACGAGAAAATAAACGGACAGAATTTTTATGTATCTGCAAAAATAGGTATAGACGCTTCCAGACCGGGGAGTACAGACGATTTAAACCGGTCCGTGAATTATGCTGAACTTTGTGAGGCAATAACGGATTATATGAAGAATAACCGGTTTAATCTTATTGAAGCTGTTGCTGAGAATCTTTCTGCATATATTCTGGAATACAGTCCGTTGATACATATGGTAGAACTTAGGATTGATAAACCTGAGGCTCCTATAGGTCTTCCTTTTGACACTGTTGCCGTTTCCGTAACCAGGAGCTGGCATAAAGCATATATAGCCTTTGGTTCCAATATGGGAAACAGGGAGAGATATATTGAAAACGGGCTTGCACATCTTGCGGCTACACCGGGTGTAAGGATTATAAAAAAATCTTCAGTTATATCTACCAAGCCTTACGGAGGAGTGGAGCAGGATGATTTCCTTAATGGCTGCGTTATGATTGAAACCAGGCTTTCTCCGGAACAATTATTGGATGAACTTAACAGAATAGAGGCAAAGGCCCAAAGAACAAGAGATATACACTGGGGTCCCAGAACCCTTGACTTAGATATTATATTTTATGATGAAGAAATAATTCACAGTGACAGGCTGATTGTTCCCCATGCTGATATGGCCAACAGACTGTTTGTACTGGAACCGCTTAATGAAATTGCTCCCTACGCATATCATCCCGTACTGAGAAAAACAGTAAACGAACTATATACCGGTTTGCTCAAATTAAATCAATAAAGGAGGATTAATGAAAAAATTAAAATCATATTTCTTCAGACAAATGCAGGACCTAAAGAAAATCAAGCCCATTAATTTTCTGCTGCTTTTTGTGGCAGGCTGTATTAATGCTGTAGGCGTAACCATGTTTTTAGCTCCTGTCAATCTATACGACAGCGGAATTTCCGGAACTTCAATGCTTTTGTCAGAAATTACACCGGAAGCCTTATCACTTTCATTTTTTCTTGTAATAATCAATATCCCACTTTTTCTTTTCGGAACTAAAAAACAGGGTATGTTATTTACCGTGTATTCTGTATGGAGCGTACTTATATATGCTCTGGCATCTTATGTAATTACATATGTTCTGCCTGTTAATGTGGTGGATTCATCCCCCTTTGCCGGGAATGATTTGTTACTGTGTGCCGTTTTCGGAGGCCTGATTTCCGGAGTGGGAAGCGGACTTACCATTCGGTTTGGCGGAGCCATTGACGGAATAGAAGTGCTGGCGGTGGTTTTTGCCAAGAGGGTAGGAATAACCGTAGGCACCTTTGTAATGATTTATAATGTGATTTTATACATAGTTATAGGAATAATTTTCAGAAGCTGGCAGCTCCCGTTATATTCCATTATTACCTACAGTATAGCCATTAAAGCCGTGGATTACATAGTAGAAGGTTTTGATAAAGCAAAATCCGTTATGATTATTACCTCCAAAGAAGAGGAAATATGCAAAGCATTGTCCATGGAATTTGGCAGGGGAATTACCCAGATTGAGGCAAAGGGATATTTTTCACAGGAAGACAAATGTGCCATATATTTTGTAGTAAACCGTTTCCAGATTGGAAAGATAAAAAGAATAATAAACGAAATAGATAAAAATGCTTTTATAACTATTTCAGAAGTATCGGATGTGCTGGGCACAAGTATAAAAAAATAAAGAAAATCTTAAGGTGTGCTGTGATGTAAAGAAATATAATCTGCATCACAGCACTCCACATATCTGTTCTAAACAATATTCATTCGAATAAGCCCTATAACCTTACCAAGAATCTCACATTGTTCAACAATAATGGGCTCCATATAATCATTTTCAGGCTGAAGGCGATAATGTCCGTTCTCCTTGTAAAAACGTTTTACCGTGGCGGAATCATCAACGAGGGCAACAACGACTTCGCCGTTTCTGGCGGTATTCCTGCGTTCTATTATTAATTGGTCTCCCTCATAAATGCCCATATTAATCATGCTGTCGCCCTTAACCCGGAGCATAAAGGTCTCTGCATTGGGAAGCATATCCACAGGGACAGGAAAATAGTCCGTTATGTTCTCAACTGCAAGAAGAGGCTGGCCTGCTGCAACAGTGCCTACAATAGGGATATTAACCATTTCACGGATGCTTTCGGAAGGGATTATCTCATCGGCAGTTTCCTCCCTGGCAGATTCCCTCATGGGAAAGGTAAAATCATCATCCATAATTTCAATGGCCCTGGGCTTAGCCTGATCCCTGCGAATGTAACCGTTCTTCTCAAGAGTTTCAAGATGGGCATGTACACTGGAAGTGGATTTAAGGCTGACAGCCTCGCAAATCTCACGGACAGAAGGAGGATAGCCCTTTGCCATAATCTGCGCCTTCATAAAATTAAGTATTTCCTGCTGCTTGGCAGTAATTCTACCTTTATTCATTAACCTAACCTCCCGGAAAACATTTATTATCTGAAATTATATTAGCACAGATGATAAAAAAATGCAAACAAAAGTTCCGAAAAAATGTTCGATTTTTCTGTTGACAAACAAATGTTCTAATGATAATATTAATGTATCGAACAGATATTCGCTTTATTTACGGGAGGAATGAATATGAGAGCAGCAGTGGAAGATATTAAGAGAAGAACTATTAAGATGACCGTTTTGGGAGCTTTATTTGTAACTCTCATTGCAGGCTTTGTTGCAGGCTGTATATTAAGCAGGGCGAACAGATGCATGGCAGGCAGTAACGACAGTAAATATTTTACCAATATTACAGTTGAGAAAGGTGACACTCTTTGGAACATTGCAGAAAAATATAATGACGAAGATCATTATTCCTCCATATATGATTATATGAATGAATTAAGAAAAATGAATAATCTTACTTCCGATGAATTATATGCCGGACAGAGTCTTGTAATCACATATTATGTTTCGGACAGTGACAGGAATGAGCTTGTGTCAGGCAGTACAATAAGTGTTTCAGACAGATAATCCGTTAATGGGATTATAACCATTATTTCTATTTTCATTAAAGTGGACCGGTATATTACCGGTCCCAATGCCCTTTATTAATTTTCCCGGAAGCATTTCTATGATTACTGTTTTTCTCCGGCCAGTCTTTAAAATCTGCATTAATAATTGCAGAAAAAGCCCTTTCCATTAATCCGGGATTTTCTTCAGTTATTTTTTTAATGAGGTTTTTAGTATATTCTCTCTTGGTAAATCCGTCGGCAGGACATGTATTGTTTACTACAGGTATATGGTTCTTGTTCATGAATCCTATTATGTCAGCCTCAGGGATATACATCATAGGACGTATCAGAGTGAGCCCTGTTTTTTCAAGGTAAGATACAGGGGAAAAGGAATGTAACCTTCCTTCGAACAATAGAGACATGAAAAGTGTTTCAACCATATCATCTCTGTGGTGGGCAAAGGCTACTTTGTTACAGCCCAGTTCTATAGCCCGGGAATTTAATGCGCCCTTTCTCATTTTGGCACAAAGAGAGCAGGGATTTGTTTCATTACGGATATTGAACACTATGTCATATATTTCAGTATCTATTATTTCATAGTGTACCTGAAGTTCTTCGCATAAACCGGCTATTTCGTTAAAATTCATGTTGCCTGAGCCCAGATTTACCGTAAGAGCTGTTATATCAAATTTTCTGGGATAAAATTTTCTAATCCCGGAAAGTGCATACAGGAGAGTGATGCTGTCCTTTCCGCCGGAGATTCCTATGGCTATTTTGTCACCATCTTCAATCATGTTATAGTCATCTATTGCTTTGCGCACATAACTGTATAATCTTTGTAATTCCATAAATTTGTCCTTGTTCTTATGTAATTTTTTCATTATTTATAGTATAATATTTCTGTATGTATTTCAAATAAAAAGTGAGGAACTGATTAATGAACCGTTTGGATGAAAGAATTGCCATGGGACTGGCAAAAACAGGAATAAGAGAATTAACAGATATACAGAAAGAATGCTTCGAACCGACCATTAAGGGTGAAAATATTATCGGGTGTTCAGGTACCGGTACAGGGAAGACTTTTGCATATCTGTTGCCGGTTATTATGAATAATATGGATAATAAATCCCTGTATTGTATTATTCTGGCACCTTCTAAAGAATTGTGTATACAGATATGTACCCAGATTAACCTGATTTCCAATCAATCAGGAATTCCCATAACAGCGGCGGCACTTTTTGGAGGAGTAAATAAGCAAAGACAGCTTCAGACGCTTAAAAGCAAACCCAACATAGTAGTAGGAACATATCAGAGAGTTCATGAATTGATTAAGGAGAAGCGTATATCGGTTCATAATGTCAGGACATTTATAATAGATGAGGCAGATAGAATTCTTACAAAAGATACAATAGATGATGTGGCAGCCCTTAGAAAATGCTGCATGAGGGACACACAGATTATGCTTTTTTCCGCCTCAATTAATGAAGATACACAAAAGTACGGTGAAATGTTGTCGGATAAAAGCTTTGTGAAAGTTTTCACAAAAGAAAAGATAACAATACCTGTTAATATAAAGCATGTTTATTTAGTTGTGGAACGAAGGGATAAAACTGAAACTGCAAGAAAACTGATAAAAGCTTTAAATTCTAAGCATTGCATGATTTTTGCCAATTCTAAGTATGATACAGAGGAAATAACCCAGAAATTAAAATATTACAATTATAATGCCGCCTGCCTTCATGCACGCTGCGATAAAAATGAAAAAAGACATATTATCGATGGATTCAGTAACAATAAAATAAATTATCTTATATGTTCAGATATTGCAGCCCGTGGATTGGATTTCAGAAATGTTGATGCAGTTATTAATATAGGACTTCCGGAAAAGGCTGTGGATTATCTGCATCGTGCCGGACGTTGCGGGCGTAACGGAGAAACTGCGGTATGTGCGTCAATTATTACGGAATCAGAACTTAAAATGATTCAGACAATAAGAAAAACGTTTTCAGTGAACATTCTACAGAAAAAACTGTATAATGGACAGATTGTACGTAAATAAAGGGTAATGCCTTTAATGCCGCTACATAATTTCGTTAAACCTGAGTTTAGCGAAATTATGTATACAGCTTAATTACTGCTTTCTGCCAGGCATTTAAGCATACAGGTATTTATTTTGATGTTTCATTTTCTTCGGAATTTTCCTGTTCGGATTCAGATGTTTCATCTTCCTCAAATTCCGTATTATTAAGTGGCTGTACATATGTAATGGAATATCTTAAAGCAAATGAGAAAAACGGCAGCCAGATATATGTAACAGGCGTTACACTGGTAATATCACAGCCGTAATCAATTAAAGTGTCCAATACAGATTCCAGATTCCATGCCCAGCAGAAAAAACAATCTCCGCGGGAGTTTTTATTATACTCCATAATTATTCCTCCAAAAGCTTTTTTATTTATAATAACAAATTACAAATGAAATGACAATTAATAAATAATATGATAAACTTATAAAGTGATTATTTTTATAATAAAGGACAATGTATATGGCAGAATTGACTTATCATGAACAAGAGAAAAAACAGTCTGTAATCAGATTAAGAAAGCTTCAGAAGGAATTACCGGCTTTCCTTTCCGACTATTTCAGAGGCATAGAATATACTAATGCTCCCCGCACCATAATTGCATATGCCATTGATCTTAAGTCTTTTTTTGAATATTTACATGATAATAATTCTTGCTGTAAAGATATGGATATACACGATTTTCCTGTCAGAATTCTTTCTGACATTCGTTCCATGGATATTGAAGAATATCTGGACTATATAAAGCTATACGAAAAAAACGGAAAGACTTACACTAATAATGAAAGGGCCGTTAAACGTAAGCTCTCTGCTCTCCGCTCTATGTATAACTATTTTCATAAGAATAAAATAATTAACGAGAATCCTGTATTGCAGGTTAATATGCCTAAATTACATGAAAAGGCAATTGTCAGACTTGAACCTAATGAGGTTGTAGAACTTCTGGATACCGTTGAATCCGGGGATGGACTTACCAAGAAACAGCTTGAGAAGCATGAACAGCTTAAAGTAAGGGATTTGGCCATTCTCACTCTCCTGCTGGGTACGGGAATCCGTATTTCTGAGTGTGTAGGCCTGGACATTAAAGATGTGGATTTTGACAAAAGCTGCATAAAAGTAGTACGAAAAGGCGGTTATGAGTCCTATGTGTATTTCGGGGATGAAGTTGCGGAAGCTCTCAATGAATATCTTATAGAGCGCAAATCCAAAGAAGCGGTTCCGGGACATGAAAATGCCCTTTTTCTATCTAACAGAAACAGCCGTATTACCGTTAGGAATGTGGAAATAATGGTTAAGAAATATGCCTCCATTGTTACACCTTCCAAGAAAATAACACCCCATAAAATGCGAAGCACCTACGGAACCAATCTCTATCAGGAGACAGGTGATATATATCTTGTGGCAGATGTTCTGGGACATCATGATGTTAATACTACCAAAAAACATTATGCGGCATTGGATAATAACCGTAAATACATGGCAAGAAATATTGTAAAATTAAGGGAGAAATAATATTATATTTCACCACTTTCTTCTGTATAAGCTTCGGACTCGGATTCAGACTCTGACGCTGATTCATATTCAGATTCAGATTCGGCAGGTGTAGTTGGATTTGAACTACTATCCTCCTCTTGACTCTCCTGCTCTTTAGAACTTTCAGGTTCAGCTGTTGTTTCCTGCTCAACAGTTGTCTCCGGCTCATGGGAGGTCTCCGGCTCGTTTACATTCACTTTAATTGTATCTGACAACACACTGCCATATATATCTGCTATGAGGAATTCAACTTCAAAAGTTCCCGGTTTATTAAAATTCCCCTTAAATGTAGTATAGGCATAGGAACTTACATCTTTTCCGCTCTCATCAAATGCCTTTACAAATTGTAAAAGGAAATCAGAGCCTGCACCCACTGTGGTCTTTGCCTGCTCTATTGTACAATTTAAGCTTTTTAACTTTGTCTGACAGTAAGGGGAACCATTGGAGTCATCCGTAGGATCCCATGTAAGTCCATTGGGAATGGGAATTACAGGAGTTGAGGGCTGTACGTTAGTTTCGGCTTCAGAAAATATAACAATCTCTGAGGCATAGGAACAGTTTTCGTATATCCATTTAGCGTCGGAACACAGTAAAACAATTCCAAAATCCGACTGGGCCGGACGGTTGTTATATACATTAACAAGACCGTCATAGCTGTTTACATTAAGTGAATTTTTATCGTTATTAACTTCATACTCTGCCGAATGAAATATTATTTTGTTATCAAAATTGGATAAATAGCGATAATACACTCCACTGGAAGAATACCAGATACTCTTTATAAGACTTGTATCATCAAAGGTGTACTCTCCTGTTTTAAGATTGGGACATAACACCGCCGTCATACATTTTACGGCATTGGATGAATATTCGCTGCCATCCCATTCATATATACTGATGAGATTAGTTGAAGTATTAACACATATACGGTAGCGCCCCTTTACACTGTATACAGGTTCATCTGACGAAGGACTTAAACCGAAGCTTTCAATGGCTGCAGAAGTGGTTTCAGACGATTTTCTGTCATTGTTCCTGGAGGCTATTATAATAACTGTAGTTATAACCGTAATAAATAATATAAGGAAAAGTATATAATATTTCCAGTTGTGTGTTCGGACAAAATCCTTCAGTTTTCTTCTTTTTGAAGTGTAAATCATAATCAGATTCCTTTATTCGCTGCATTTTCCAGCCTTAAGTCAATATATTCTTTAAGAAGCTTTACGGTTCCTTCAATGCCTAATTCACCGCTGTCCACACATAAATCATAACTGCGGGAATCACCCCATTTTTTATTGGTGTAAAAATTATAATAATTGGCACGCTTCTTATTGGTTTTAATAATCATATCCCTTGCCTTATCATCAGGAAGGTCATATATTCTCATAATTCGTTTAACTTTAGCATCTATATCTGCTTTTATGAAAACCGTAAAACAGTTATCCATATCCTTTAAAGCATAGTCGGCGCATCTTCCCACGATAATGCAGGATTCTTTTGATGCAAGGTTTTTAATGGAGTCATACTGTGCCATAAAAACCTTCTGATTTAAGGGCATATCCATGTAAGAGGAAGTTGAATATCCCATGGAGTATGTGTCCATAACAAGAGAATACAAAAAACTGTTAGTGGGCTTTTCATCATGATTTTTAAATAATTCCTCTGAAATACCGCTGTCCTTTGCAGCTAAAGAAAGCAATTCTTTATCATAACATTTAATACCAACCTGTTCTGCAAGTGCCATTCCAATCTGTCTTCCTCCGCTGCCAAATTCACGGCCTATGGTAACTACAAAATGCTGTTTCATATAAAACGCCTCCTTGGTAATGTATTATAATTTAATTATATAATTTTTACGAAAAAAAACAAACAATTATTTTAATTTCTTTAATAAATTCTGAAAATATTCGGGCAAATCTGCAGTAAATTCCATGTACTCTCCTGTTTTGGGATGAACAAATCCCAGAACAGCGGCGTGTAAAGTCTGCCCCTGGAGCTTAAAGGGAGCTTTGGCACTGCTGTACAGATTATCTCCAAGAAGGGGATGGCCTATACTGGCCATATGAACCCTTATCTGATGTGTACGTCCGGTTTCAAGCCTGCATCGGATATAAGAATATTTTGAAAAATTCTCCAGAACCTCATAATGGGTAACGGCTTCCTTACCGTTTTTGTAATTTATGGACATTTTTTTGCGGTCAACGGGGTGCCTTCCTATAGGCGCATCTACCGTTCCGGAGCTTTCTGAAAACGGGTTGTGACATATTGCATAATAATATCTGGTAATGCTGTGTTCTTTAAGCTGGCGGCTCAATGACAGATGAGCTGCATCGTTTTTACAGGCAATAATTACTCCGGTGGTATCCATATCAATTCTGTGTACTATTCCCGGGCGGAGAACCCCATTGATTCCTGAAAGATTATCCTTGCAGTGATACATAAGAGCATTGACCAATGTACCTGAATAATGTCCCGAAGCAGGATGTACAACCATTCCTTTAGGCTTGTTTACCAGAATAACATCATTATCCTCATACAGAATATCCAGTGGAATATTTTCGGGGAGAATCTCCAGTTCTTTAGGAAGAGGAATCATTATAGTGAGGTTATCTCCTGAATTTAAACGGTAATTTGACTTAATATTTTTATTGTCAACCAAAACCATATTTTCATTTATTAATTTCTGAATATATGAGCGGGAATAAGAAGAAAGCATATCGGATAAAAATTTATCGATACGCTTACCTGTGTTCTGCTCTTCTATTTCCAGTTCAATTATGTCCTCGAACTCATTACTCTGCATTATCTGCACTCTCTTTCAAATCATTGCTGTTATTTTTATGTCGATTAAAGAATTCCTTAATATAGTCAAAATCTTTATCTTTATATTTGAAAATAACCAGGAAAATAAGGATAAACATTGAAAGGGTCACACATATGTCCGCTACGTTGAATACCGGAAAATCAATTATCTCAAAATATATAAAGTCATGTACATAACCATTCATAACCCTGTCAATAAGATTGCCCACTGCTCCTGCACCCAGGACAGTCAGAATTATGCGCAATACATTATATTTTTTCTTCATAGGCGTAATGAAAAATAAAAATATAATGGCAATACACAGAATGGATGTGAGAATAATAAAGAAAACTTTCATTCCCGACATAAGTCCCCATGCGGCCCCTGTATTGGGAACATACGTAAGCTGCAATACGCCCTTAATAATATCTACCGGCTGCTGCCCCTTTAAATTCTGCACCGCAAGGATTTTGGTAATCTGGTCAATAGCTACCAATACTGAAAAAAGTAAAAAAGCTGTGATATATGTTGTAATTCTTTTCCTATTCATAAATTATTCCTTTAAATGTATTTGTGGATTAATACCATCAGTCTGCCCTTTTTAGTGGCAGAAATTTCATTAATAAATCTGATTTTTCCAAGCCCTCTGACTGAAATAATATCACCGGGCTTTATACGATATGCGTTGGAGGTGATTATACGGCCATTTACGGCTATTTTTCCCTCTTCTATATAATTTATCAGATGGCTTCTGGAACTGTTAAATCCAAGGGCTATTATGCTGTCAAGCCGCAGGGAAGAAACACTGCCTTTAATCTCATGATATGAAGGCTCATACCGAAAGTCTGTAAAAGACACAACACTGCAACGAACAAAAGTGTGACGGACCGTGGTAAGATTATTCACAATGTACTCTTCAATAGCTTTTGCGCAGAAAAGAAACACACCCTCGGGAGTAACCAGAATGTCCCCTGTCTTACTCCGGGATATTCCAAGATTCATTATGGCACCAAGATAATCTCTGTGGGTAAGTTCACTTTCAAATTTCCCGGTTGCCGGTTCAATCTTAATAATAGAATAATATCCTGAGAGTTCTTCCGGAGCATACTCCGGAAAGAAAATAATAAGCTTTCTTTCAGCGAGGGAGTATCCTCCCGTCATCTTCCACTGTATGTCAGGAAGGTCTTTAGTTATACCGTAAAATAATGACTGGCTGTTGAGATCCAAAAAATCAGTTGTAACCGGAATATTACGATAATAGCTGTTATTAGCCAAATCCAATAACCGGTTACAAATTAAATGTTCTTCATCTTTCATTAAAATCTTAATTCCTGGGCATATGAACCCTCACTGGATATGTAGCCCTGAAAATCTCCTGAAATATCAACGGATTCAGGTGTAATTATAAAAATATAATTGGACACCTTCTGCAAATTACCGTTGATGGCAAAGCATGCACCTGAAGTAAAGTCAATGATACGCTGAGCCAGTTCAACATCAATACCTTCCAGATTAAGAACTACAGCCTTGCCTCCTAAAAGTGTATTGGCAATTTCTCTTCCGTCTTCCACATTGGTGGGCTTAATAACACATACTTCCAAAGGTGATGAACCTCCCATCCTTACAACTCTTGAACTTGAAGAAGTTCTTGAAGAAGTCCTTGAAGAACGTGCAGCCTTAGATGGTCTGGCCGGTTGGCGTGCCGGTTCACTGACTTCATTATCGGAAGAAATATCCTTATAAACAGTTTCAGGCTTGTCCTTCTTCCTGCTCTTTGATTCTGTTACTACCTCTTCATCAGTATCTTCATAGTCATCATACATCTGTTCATCGTCATCGTCATTATCACCAAATTTCATTTTATCAAGAAATCCATCTATAAAACCCATAATATTCTCCTCTTCTATTATATTGAATAATTCCTTTCACCAAAGATGGCAGTGCCTACTCTTATATGTGTGGCACCCTCTTCAATGGCAACTTCGAAATCATTGGTCATTCCCATGGACAGAAAATCCATACTTGTATTATCAATGTTTTTGTCCTTTAAGTCAACACATAATTGCTTTAATTGTCTAAAATATTGTCTGTTATCTTCCGGGTTGTCCGTAAAAGGAGCACTGGTCATAAGTCCCCTCACCGTGATATTAGGTAACCGGGATATGGTAATAAGTGCTTCTTCGGTCTCAGAAGGAGCAAATCCGTATTTACTCTCTTCGCCTGCCACATTTACCTCAAGAAGTATCTGGGCATTAAGCTGCTGTCTGACCGCTTCATCACTTATTGCAGCTGCAAGGCGAAGTGAATCAACAGAATGAATAAGAACTGTTTTCGGAAGTACCGCCCTCACCTTGTTACGTTGAAGGTGGCCAATCATATGCCAGTGTATATCATCAGGAAGAACAGCGGATTTGTTCACTATCTCCTGGACCTTGTTTTCACCAAATTCTCTTATTCCACAGTCATATATCTGTGAAATCATTTCGACAGGCTTTGTCTTACTCACTGCAATTAATGTAATATCCTCTGCTTTTCTGCCGGCTCTTTGTGCGGCAGCGGCAGCCCTTTGGCATACATTGGCAAGATTATCATTTAACATTATTATGCCCTCCTAATTAACAATTTCATTTTCCTTAACGGTGGTATAATCCAATACTATATGGTCATAAATGGCGAGGCCGTAATGATTGCCTTTACGAATAATGTAATATTCTTCATTGCTGTCCAGAATATCTACTTTCTTAAAGACGGCGTAGCCTTTATTGATACAGTATACGCCGGATAATTCATCCATGGTTCCCACAACATATGTTTCATCAGAATCCGGAAGCATAAGTATTTCCCCGCTTTTTAGGGAATTCATGGAAACATAGTAGTACTGTTCACTTTCTTCATACACCTCCGCCTCCACTGCTTTTGTGGCAATCTGACCATATTCGTCATAATATTTGACAATAAATGTTCCGGAAGGCGTCAGATATTCTTTGGGTATGGTATAAAAGCTTTTATTGAATACGGAGGATATAGGTATTTTAAGTCCGCTTACACTGCTGTCATATATCTCTATCTGAACAAAACGTTCATCGATAAAATTAGCCATGTATTTGGTAAGTTTTATTCTGCCGTAAGCCTTGCCGTCCAGAGTTATCACGGAAAAAGCTCCGGTGCATTCAATATTTCTGCCGGTAAAATTTATGTTTACGGAAGAAACATCCGCTAATGCCGCATGCTCTGTTTCATTGAGAGGAATATATATATACCACACATCACTTGTGACAAGCTTATATGCTGCATCTCCCTGATTAATAAGCTCTGTATTCTGAAGATTTACATTACTGTAAGAATCAGTATCAAAAAAAGCTTGGGAAATCTGCTCTTCAACAGTATTTTCATATCCGTCAGTGATATAAGAAACAAGCCCTGTCTTATCAGCCTCAACAGGGTGGAAAAAATCGGTGCTTTCGGTCTCAGAAATATATTCATCCAACTGCTGAGATATTTTATTGGACTGATATTCAGCTATTTTATCGGTAATCTGCTGCCTTGCCGAATAGACTGATTTATAATCGGAAGGATCATAAGATGAAGAAAAATCGGTAAACATATCCTTAATGCCGGCTATGTCTTTGGAATCAAGAACCTCTTCCGTTGTGGATTTAATTTTGTCATATACACGGCCCGTCTCATCTACTGAATAGATTATTGTACCGATGGATGCCCTTTTACCGCTGCTTAGAAAATAATTGACATTACCGGAATATGGTGATTTTACAATGGTTTCTTCACGGAGAATAAATCCGGTATAAGAACTGTCATTGGTAAGAGAACCTGCATTAACCTCGTAAATAGTTGTTTTTTTGGAAAAAGCAAAAATAAGTACGGAAATAATAATATATATAAAAATTACAATAAAAAGTATCAATCCGATATTGATGTCGGGCCTTCTGGTGAATTTAACTACGTTATTTCTTCTTTTGGCCAAAAACTGTCACCTCCCTGACGATTTAATCTATAATAACATTTTTTTCATAAAAATACCATTATAAAATTATAGAAATAAGAAAATCCTAACGGTAAGAAAATCTTTTAAGGAGGATATAACATATGTTTACAAAAATATTAGATTATATTGCACTTGTACTGACCATTATCGGTGCAATAAACTGGGGATTAATCGGATTTTTCCAGTTTGACCTGGTTGCATTTTTATTCGGTTCAATGACAGTGTTTACAAGAATAGTGTATGCCATTATCGGAATATGCGGAATTTATATGATTACTATTTTCGGAAGAATAAAAAATTTCGGTGAATAAAAATAAAGGATGACAGCTTTCAGGCTGCCATCCTTATTTTCTGCTTTTATTCAGGAATAAATGTAAGAAGATAACTTAAGTCATCGCATAAATACTTATATGTTTCATCTTTCATTACAATGGCTATATACTGGTGTCCGTTGGCCTCGGCAAGAAGTACATAGCTTCTTCTGGCAACTTCGGTATAGCCGGATTTACCCCCTATTACTTCCACATGGCCGGGAGCTGTTGCAGCACCTGTAAAGAAAGGATTGGATGTGGAATAAGAACAGGGTATTGTATAAGTGCCGTATTGGGTTGTCCTCTGGAATGAATTAGCATAGGCCTTATCTGAAATTACTTTAACAAAATAATCATATTTGATTGCTTCTTTAAAAATCAGATACATATCATATGCTGTGGTATAGTGGTCATAATCCATAAGACCGTGAGGATTCACAAAATGGGAATTAGTGGCACCCAGAGCATACACTTCCCTATTGGCTAAGTCTGCAAAATCTTCAAGGGAATCTGCAGCAAAAAGAGCAAGTACCGCTGCAGCGTCGTTGCCTGACTTTAACAGAGCACCATGAATGGCTATATCAAAGGGAATGGTATCCCCTGTACGATAATCACACATTACTACATTGTCCTCAGTAATAATTATTTCATCACCCACAACCCTGCTGGACTCAGTATCGCCGTATTTAATGGCTAACATTGCAGTCAGACATTTGGTAGTGCTGGCTGGGTATACTCTGGTATGGGGATTTTTCTGAAAGAGCACCTCGCCTGTGGTTATGTCCACAAGTAATGCACACTCACCATGTATATTGGCACTCTCAGGGGAATTTTCGGAATCCTCCGGAACAACTGCCAGATTTTTTGCAAATCCATCCGCTTTGGACAAATCGGAATCGGAAATATATGAAATTGCATTGCTTTTGTCTATTTGAAATTCATTGAGAATTTCG
>JBJEND010000058.1:0-3342 GCA_051880015.1 Butyrivibrio sp.
TGGCAGAATATTCCCCCCTTACCCTTGCGTATATCGGGGACTGTGTATATGAGCTTATAATACGCACCAGGCTGGTGTACAAGGGTAATGCACCTGTAAGTAAGCTTAACAAAAAAGCCAGCGATTTGGCGAAAGCAGGCACACAGGCTGCAATGGCAGAAGGAATAATGGACAGGCTTACTGAAGAAGAAACAGCCGCATATAAAAGGGGCCGCAATGCCCACTCCTTTACCAAGGCCAAAAATGCCACCACTGGGGATTATCGCAGGGCAACCGGATTTGAAGCGTTAATCGGATATCTGTACCTTCAGAAAAAATTTGAACGGATTATGGAAATAGTTAAATACGGATTTGAGGTTATAAAATGAGATATACTGAATTTACAATCGAAGGAAGAAATGCTGTTTTGGAAGCGTTCCGCTCAGGTAAGACAATAGATAAGCTGTTTGTTCTGGACGGATGTAAGGATGGTCCTGTTCTTTCTATTATCAGGGAAGCCAGAAAAAACGATACAATTATACAATTTGTTTCCAAAGAAAGGCTTGATAATATGTCTGCCACCGGATATCACCAGGGTGTTATTGCCAATGCAGCCGCTTATGAGTATGCAAAGGTAGAGGATATTCTTGATGCAGCCAAAGCAAAGAATGAAGCACCTTTTATATTTATTCTTGACGGAATAGAAGATCCCCATAATCTTGGAGCCATTATAAGAACTGCCAATCTGGCCGGTGCCCACGGCGTTATCATTCCCAAAAGACGTGCCGTGGGGCTTACCGCAACAGTGGCAAGAACCTCTGCAGGAGCCCTTAATTACACTCCGGTAGCCAAAGTTACCAATATAAGCACTGTAATTGAGGAACTGAAAAAAGAAGGCATGTGGTTCGTGTGTGCGGATATGGACGGTGAAACCATGTATAAGCTGGATTTAAAAGGACCTATAGGACTTGTTATAGGTAATGAAGGAGAGGGCGTCAGCCGTCTTGTTAAGGAAAAATGTGATTATATTGCATCAATTCCCATGAAAGGAAATATAGATTCCCTTAATGCCTCTGTGGCAGCAGGGATACTTGCCTATGAAATTGTAAGACAGCGTATGCTGTGATTCTAAGAAGGAGACAAATCCGTAATGCCCAAAAAAGACGCATATCTGAAAATGTCCGATGAAGAACTGGTAATCCGTTATCGCAGCGGAGACAATAAAGCAGCGGACTATCTTGTGGAGAAATATAAAAATCTTGTCCGAATGAGGGCAAGAGCCTACTTTCTGGTGGGAGCTGACAGCGACGATATAATTCAGGAAGGTATGATAGGATTGTATAAAGCAATTCGTGATTACAACCCTGATAAAGGAGTTGTTTTTATGGTATTTGCTTCTTTATGCATTAACCGTCAGATTCTCACAGCGGTTACATCCTATAACCGTCAGAAAAATTCACCTCTTAACTCCTATATTTCACTGGATACACCAATTACGGATGAGCTGGGGGAGGATGCAAGACTGTCGGATGTAATTGCAGCGGAGGAAGAGTGTAATCCCGAAGAGCTTTTTATAGCAAAAGAACAGTCGGGGCAGTTAATTGCCAAAGTGTTCAAAGAGCTAAGCACCATGGAGAGGCAGACATTAGAGTTATATGTTGAAGGCCTGAGTTACGCCGAAATAGCCACCGCACTGAATAAAACTCCTAAAGCCGTTGATAATGCTATTCAGAGAATCCGCAATAAAATTAATTCCATAAGGAACTGACAAAAATATTTAAAAAAAACAGTTGCTAAAAATTAAAAATTGTGATAGATTATATGTCGGACTTGCTACTATGGCTCAGTCGGTAGAGCGTCGCCTTGGTAAGGCGGAGGTCACGGGTTCGATTCCCGTTAGTAGCTTGTATGAAGGCATTGTATAGTGATATACAGTGCCTTTTTTGTCATTATATGGTTTTTACATTTTATGTTTTTTATGATAGAATATATTTGGAGCTGCTAAAGTTATACATAGGAGGATACATGAATGAAAAAAGGTTTAATAATTCTGTTTATGGCAGTAATACTTAACGGCATTGCTTTAACCGGTTGCAACAGTATGGTAATTAATCTTAATTCAGATGTGGTGGTTGTTCCGGTAGGAGAAGAGATAAGCACAGATGTATCCCATTATGTCAGAGCCTCCAAGGATATGCTTGAGCAAATGTGGGTAGATGTGTCAGGAGTGAATACCGATGTTATAGGTACATATTCTGCAGTAGTTTATTACGAGGATATATCCAGGGAATTCTACATTAAGGTGGCTGATGAAAAGGCACCGGAAATAGAATTGAATGCCTCTGAAATATTTATTGATATGCCTGCAACTCTTAACATAGATGATGTAGTTAAGTCAATCACGGATTTTTCACAATTTGAATATGGTTTTTCAGACGACAGGACACTGGCAGACAAGGACAAATCCATTTTGCCCACTGTTTCCTTCGGAGAAAAAGGGGAATATACCATAGAAGTTCTGGCAAAGGATGAATATGACAATTATTCCGTACAGGAGGTATCCATACATGTGGGAATGGGACAGGGAGATACACCCGGGGTGGAAACTGTTGATTATTCCGAATATATGAACACTAATTCCGGAGTCGAACTTAAGGGATTGGAAAGCTATGATGAGACGGCGGTATCCTATGGGGTAGGTAATGTTACGGACCCTGAGACTAACAGGCCTGTGATTAACTTCTATACAGATAAATACAGTGAATTTACTGTGGATTTTATCCAGCCCGACAGCCAATACATATGGCTCACCTTTAATGAAATTGCCGAATATGGAACCACTTCCAAAATACTGGATACTCTTGCGGAGAAAAATGTTAAGGCGGTGTTCTTTATTACATTGCCATATGCCCAGAGTAACCCGGAGCTTATTGCCAGAATGATTAATGAGGGACATGTTCTGGGAAATTATACCGCAAATTGTTCAAAAGTTCCGGAATTATCCGTAAATAATTTGACAAGTGAATTGGATACGTTGTACAATTACGTCTATCAAACCTACGGATATGAAATGTATCTTTTCAGAACGCCTTCAGGAAATTTCAGTGAGAGGGCACTGGCTGTGGCCCAGAGCAAGGGATACAGAACAGTTTTTTGGAGCTTTCACTATGCAGACTGGAATGTAAAGGACCAGCCGCCGGTGTCAGTAGCTCTGGAAAATGCGTTGAATAAAGCACATGGTGGTGCGATATATCTGTTGAGTGGGTCATCTGCTACTAATCAGCAGATGCTGGGAGATTTGATAGACGGAATTCGTGACAAGGGTTATGAATTTGCGGTATATCAGACAAATTAATAATTAGG
>JBJEND010000059.1:0-3316 GCA_051880015.1 Butyrivibrio sp.
TTTCTTTGTCGAAAGGTATGGATGCCCGTTCAGGATCTGTTGCCTGACTCAATGCTTTGGAGGATGTGAATCCTCCAATGGCCAGAGGCGTAATACTTGCTTCTGCACCTCCGCATACCATAACCTCAGCATATCCGTCACGAATATAGTGGAATGCATCTCCTATGGCATTGGTTCCGCCGGCACATGCTGTTACAACAGCATTGCACATTCCGTGGAGTCCGTATGCAATGGCAATTCTTCCTGCTGCCATATTCAGAATACTCATGGGTATGAAAAAGGGAGAAATCCTGTCAAAGCCCTTTTCAGTGCCTTTGATACACTCATTCTGTATTGTTTCCAATCCTCCGATTCCGCTGGATACGATTACACCACATCTGTTCCTGTCTTCTTCATCCAGATTAATTCCTGAATCTTCAAAGGCTTCCTTTGCCGCAACAAGGGCAAACTGTGAGAATCTGTCGGTTTTTCTTATGTCATTTTTGTCAAGATATTCTTCCGGATTAAAATTTTTAACCTCTCCTGCAAGAGTAACCTTTCTGCCTTCCGTATTGTAACGGGTAATGGGAGCAATACCGCATACTCCCTTCTGGATATTTTCCCATATATCTCTTACATTGTTTCCGAGAGGGGTAATGGCACCCATCCCGGTTACTACTACTCTTCTCATATAGCCATTCCTCCGTCAACGCAAATAACCTGTCCGGTAATATATCTGCTTTCATCCCCGGCGAGAAATGCCACAAGATTGGCCACATCCTCCGGTCTTCCTATTTCTCCGAAAGGAATACCCGCAAGGATTTTTTCCTTTGCAGCATCACTTACCGCATCAGTCATATCTGTTTCAATCATTCCAGGAGCAACAGCATTTACATTTATTTTTCTTCCGGAAAGCTCTCTTGCAAGGGATTTTGTCATGCCGATAACTGCTGCTTTACTTGCAGAATAATTCACCTGTCCTGCATTACCCATTACGCCAACAACGCTGCTCATATTTACAATGTGACCATATCGCTGTTTTAACATAATTTTGGAAACCTCCCTCATCATATAGAAGGTTCCTTTAAGATTTACGTTAATTACATCATCCAAATCCTGATTTTTAAGTTTAATCAAAAGATTATCTCTTGTGATACCTGCATTATTTACCAGAACTTCAATTCTTCCGTTACCGAATTCCTGAGCCTGCTTTACAAGTCTTTCACAATCCTCGGGTACTGATATGTCAGCCTGCACTGCAAGTACCTGCACACCCAGAGCTTCACACCGGGCCTTAGTTTCTTCTGCGGCTGATGTACCCTTCTGATAATTAAATACTATATTCATTCCCATGGATGCCAGTTTTTCACATACTGCTCTTCCTATTCCACGGCTTCCTCCTGTTACGAGGGCTGTCTTTCTGTCGCTCATATTCATCTACTCCTGACTGAGTTGTTTAACTACTGCCTCATAGCCACTGTACATGTCTTCGAAAATTTCCTTAATGCTTCTGATTTCCTTAATCTGACCAACTACCTGTCCGGCCATAAGGGAACCGTTTTTCACATCACCGTCAAACACTGCTCTTCTTAAAGAACCAAGGGTAAATCTCTCCAGTTCCATTTTATCCGCCCCGGCTTTTTCCTGTTTAACGTATTCTCTGGACATGGCATTTTTAATAATTCTTACAGGAGTTCCGGCTATACGTCCGGTAACAACTGTTCCGTTATCTCCGGCTTTCAGAACTGCCTGCTTATATGCTTCATGTATTGGGCATTCATAACTTGCCAGAAGGCAGGTTCCAAGCTGTACTCCTACTGCTCCCAGCGCAAAGGCTGCCGCAAGCTGTCTGCCGTCTGCTATACCTCCTGCCGCAATGACCGGAATGGAAACCGCATCCACAACCTGCGGAACCAACGCCATTGTAGTCATTTCTCCTACATGGCCTCCGCTTTCTGTTCCTTCGGCGATAACTGCATCTGCACCTTTCTGCTCTACACGTTTTGCCACGGCAGTGCTGGCCACAACAGGCATTACATACATGCCTTTTTCCTTCCATGCCTTCATATATTTCTCAGGATTACCGGCTCCGGTGGTAACAACTTTGATATCTTCTTCAATCAAAAGCTGTGCCATAGCCTCTGCCTGAGGATTCATGAGCATAAGATTAACTCCGAACAATCCATCGGTAAGCTCTTTACATCTGTGTATATTCTCGCGGAGCGTATCCACATCCATTCCACCGGCACCGATAAGTCCCAGGCCTCCGGCGTTGGTAACAGCCGCAGCAAATTCTCCTGTGGCTATATTGGCCATTCCGCCCTGTATAAAAGGATATTTTATTCCCAGTATTTCATTTAACTTCATATTATTCTCCTTACAGTTCAAACAATGCACCGCTCCATGTAAAGCCTGCACCGAAGCTTATGCAGATTACCTTCATTCCCGATTTAAGCCTTCCTAACTCAAACATTTCATCCATTGCAATGGGAATGCTGGCAGCGGAGGTATTTCCGTAGTGCTCAATATTCATGTAGAATTTATCCCTGTGTTCAGGATATTTTTTGCGGATGTGTTCAATTATTCTGGCATTTGCCTGATGGCAGATTACATAATCCACATCATCCATTGTGTATCCTGCCTTTTTCATTACATGTTCCATACTCTCGCTTAATGCCTGAACGGCAAACTTGAACACTTTATTACCATCCATATGCAGATATGATTCTTCCTGGCCTACACCTTTACAAAACAGCGTATCCTGGTCTCCGGAAGACCAGCTTTTCTGTATATAAAGTTTATCACTTAATTCCAGAACCGCCGCTCCTGCGCCGTCACCAAAAATAACGCAGGATGACCTGTCGGTGTAATCCATAATTCTTGACAGCTGTTCGCTTCCGATTAAAAGAGCATATTTCTTCTCTCCTGTTATCAGAAGTCCTCTGCACACATCCAGTCCGTACAGAAATCCTGAACAGGCTGCACTTATGTCAAAGGAAATTACCTCATTGGATAATCCCAGCTCCTTTTGAACCATACATGCTGCTGACGGAAAAGCATAATCCGGAGTAGTGGTAGCCACAACAAGTATGCCTATGTCATCCTTGCTGATACCATAATCACGCACCGCTTTTTCCAATGCTCTCTGGGCAGCCGCCACCGCCAGACTGACACAGCTTTCTTCCTCGCATACATGTCTCTGACCGATTCCGGTTCTGCTCCTGATCCATTCGTCACTGGTATCAACGAATGTGCTCATTTCATAGTTGTCCATGATTTTTCTCGGAAGAGCCCTTCCGGTTGCTAAAATATGTATTCCTCTCACTTTGAACCTCTT
>JBJEND010000060.1:0-3267 GCA_051880015.1 Butyrivibrio sp.
ACAAAATTTGCAGGCCGCTTTAATTTACTCACTGTCTTCACAAAATTTATAGCCCAGGCCCCAGATAGTTTTTATGAGGTCGCCGCTTTTACCCAGTTTGCTGCGTAATTTTTTAACATGGGTATCTATGGTTCTGGCATCGCCGAAGTAATCATAATTCCATACGTTGTTCAGTATTTTCTCTCTGGAGAGTGCCACTCCTCTGTTCTCCATAAAATATGTGAGAAGTTCGAACTCCTTAAAGCTTAAGTCAATAACCTGTCCTTCCACTTTAACTATATGAGCGATTCTGTCAACTTCAATATCTCCTGCCTTCAGTATATCCTGTTCATCCCCGGATACACGTCTTAAAATTGCTTCCACTCTGGCGGTGAGTACTTTAGGGCTGAAGGGTTTGGTAATGTATTCATCTACACCCAGTTCAAATCCCAAAAGCTCATCCTGCTCTTCCGATTTGGCTGTAAGCATTACAATGGGAACATTGGATAACTTTCTTATCTCCCTGCATACCTGCCATCCATCCATTTTAGGCATCATCACATCAAGGATAATTAATGAAATATCATTATTGGCGCAGAAAACATCAACTGCCTCTTCACCATTTTCTGCCTCCAAAACATCATAATCTTTTCGATGAAGAAAATCCCGTACCAGCTTGCGCATTCTGCTTTCATCATCTACAACAAGAATTTTATGCTTCATATGTACACCTCCGCTTATTAATTTAACAGATATTTATGTCAATTTTGTGAAACGTCACTTTCCCTCTCTTCCAATTCTCTTTCCCATTCCCTTAGTTCCTTCTCTTTGTCTTTCAAATCATCTGCCCATGAAGCATATTTATCCTGGATAACTCTTTCATAATTGAGAATAGTGGGATTGGAGGAAGTGGATAATATAAAAAACATACCAATTATCATTAGAAAAAGAATAATATTTAACAATATGGATGTTCTGCTTTTATTTTTCTCTTTTTTTATTTTTTTATCCAATTCTTTAACTTTTTCACTGTATTTACCGGAAATATATCTTTCAATCCTGGCACTTTGTTTTTTATTACCGGATGGTACAAGCAGGGGAGGAATCTTATTTTTATCTATTTTACCGGAGGCAGCCAGATAGCTTCTTAATTTCCGAAGATAGTCCAATCCTACGGGAGTATAGAAAATCCCTTTATCCAGTAATTCGCAGTACATATTGAATACTTTGCCGATATCCTTATAATCTGCCTGGGAATCAAGATATTCCACGCCCTTTTTTTCCTGTAGTGCAGTTTCATATTCTTCCCTTGATTCGAACTGGTATCCTCCCACAATATATGCCTGAACTTCTTCAAAATCGCTCATATATTAATCTCCTGTTAGTGATTTATATTACAAAAATACCCACTACAGCATAATACCATAGTGGGTAGAATTTTTTAATATAGGTATCAGATGGATTTAAAAATTCCGATTTCTCCCATGAGTTTCTCGGCAACTTTCTGGTTATCATCAGACTCTTCTTTAATCTGGGTAATTGCACACACAAGGCTGGATGTATCTTCTGCGATACTTGTAACAGCTTTGGCACTTTCGTCCACAGATAAAGTAATTCCCTGAACACCATCATTCATATGTACCATAGTAGCATTAATGTTACCCGCTTTGTCAGCAAATTCTGTAAGTATCTCTTTCATAAGGTCAGCATCTGATTCATACTGCTGAACAACTTCAACAAATTTGTCGTAGTCCGTTAATACGTCAGAGCCTACAAATTCAAGAACAGATTTGGCATTGGTACTGAGTTTCTCTACGGCGCTTGTAACAAGTGCACTAATCTGCTGAATGTTGTTGGCTGTCTCACGGCTGTTATCTGCAAGAACACGTATCTCATCCGCAACAACTGCAAAACCTTTACCTGCTTCTCCTGCACGGGCTGCCTCTATAGACGCATTAAGTGCAAGCAGGTTAGTCTGGGATGCAATACTTAAAATATTGTCAGTAAGTTCATTAATCTTCTCAACGCTCTTACTTTCCTTAAGGGCAACATCCAGTTCAGCACCGATTTCCTTAAGTACGTTAATGGTATTGGTCTTACTGTCATTAGTCTCTCTGTGCATGGTCTCGGCACGGTTCATGATTGCTGTTACCGTATCTGCGCCTCCGTCCGCACTGTTGCTGATATCATTAACCTGTCTTAATATCTCCTCACTGTCCTCTGAAATCTGTGTCAGTGTGGCTGAAATTTCCTCCATGCTGGCTGCAAGCTCTTCCATTGATGAAGAAATATTCATGGCATTCTGGCTGGAAGAATCAACTCCGCCCGCAATATTAGTCGTAGCCGCCATAAGACGTTCTGATTCGTCCTTAACATTCTTAACAATTCCCTGAAGTCCTGCAATGAATTTATTCATACATACTACAAGACGTCCTATCTCATCCTTGGACCTAATATTAATTCTTCTGGTTAGGTCTCCTTCGCCGGATTCTATGTCGGTAACAACACTTTCTAACTGTACAGTGGCTTTTTTGGCAGGTCTGCTCACCGTAGCCAAAGCAATTACAATTACCAGTACAGATATTGCTATAGCCAGTCCGACAGCGGAGTATTCAAAAATAATCGTTCCGTTAATGCGGGTATTATTTCTTGATGCTTCATCTGACAGCTCAGTCTCTACCCTGGCCGCCGCTGCTTTATCATCTCTCTCAATAGCATCCTTAAGCTGTTGAATATTTTCTTCCATTGTCAGATTAGTCTTATTAAGTTCCATTAATGACATAACATTAAGAACTCCTATGGCTACCATAAGTATGGCAACCGCTGCAACCAAACCCACAATTTTCTTACCAATACTTTTGTTCATAAAAAACTCTCCTCCTGTGAGTAACTTTTAGAATATTATACCACTAACCGATATAAAAAAAAAGCAGTTTTCACAAGTAATTAATCTAATTTAGAGAATAATTCATTTATTTTTTCCCCGGTAGCCAGTCCGGGTAAAAATGCCGTTGCATTCCCGCATATACTGCCCAGTTTAAGGGCATACCCATAGCTTTCATGCTGCACATATCCTGCAATAAATCCTGCCACCATTGAATCTCCTGCACCTACGGTATTTACTGTATTTCCTTTAATCGCGCCTGACCTGTGTATTCCCCCGAATTCGTCCAGAAGCAGGGCTCCGTCCCCTCCAAGGGAAACCAGTACATTAAGTGCTCCCATATTCTGAAGTTTTTTTGCATATTTTTCAATATCATTGTCGTCATTGACTTCTGTTTTAAATAT
>JBJEND010000061.1:0-16409 GCA_051880015.1 Butyrivibrio sp.
ATATCAGTTTAACGGCGGCTCCTTTTTCCATCCCCAGTATAAAATAAAAGGGCAGCTCCACCGCGCATACTATGGCAAAACCTCCTGCAATTACAGGCAGAATATCCCATGTTTTCTCCAAAAGCAATACCACATCACCGGATTCCTGACCTGCTTTAAGTATCAGGATTTCCACTGCACAAATAACAGTAATGTATACAAATGCCCCCAGAATGTATATATATTTGGAAGCCACATATTCTTTTTTTTCCACCGGCAGGCTTAAAATATAATCCGTCTGTTTTTTGCTGTCTGCTTTAATAAGAGAGGTTTCAAGGAAAAATATAACCTGCCCGAACAGAATTACCATTATACATACGAATATATTTACTATTATCATCTCAATTTCCATATCCGTAACGGTAATTTTCAATAAAGACAACAATAAAAGCTGTGCAATTGTGAGAAACAAAAATATTTTTCCCTTTACTGCAATAAAATCTTTGTACAAAAGCCCCTTCATAATTTCTGCCCCCTTTTAACATCAATAATTTTAACGGAAATAAAATATGCACAAATAAGACACAGGATGGCTCCCCCCATTAACAGTCCCCCTTTATGGGAGATAAAGTTAATAAATGAATCTATTTTATTAATTATAACCGCCTCGGAAAGGGCGGATACCTTTTTCGTGTTTGCGTATACAACAGCTGCAATAATTATTATTACTATTGGGGCACTGTATATTATATCTGCCCTATCTGTTCCAAACAGATATAAAAGAGGCATTATAATGCTCATATATATAACTAAAACACCACCAAAGGTAAGTACAACCGAAACCATTTCCCCGAAGATATATTCATCCGATGCCAGACATATGCTTAAAGCTGCAATCAATGAGCATATAAAGCCTGTAAATGTATACAGCAAAAGAGACAGATATCTTGCCCCTATAATCTCCTTGTTATTAACAGGCATTCCAAGAAGAGTATTATAAAATCCGGCTCTTTTATCTTCTTTAAAGCAGTCCACAACATTTCCTGCAAATGCCATGGGAATAAGAAGCACAATGCAGATTGCCATTCTGGACACCCTGAGGAATAAATCTTTACTCATGCTGTCCTCTCCATTCATATTGTTGATTATATCTGCCATATTTCCGCAACGGGAACTGATGACAAACATAACCGCCAGGGCAATTACACCGGCAGTAACGGCAATATTGGCTTTTAAATTATTTCTAAGGCATAAAAAATCTTTATATATTAAACCTTTCATTACATCACCCCGTCTGTTTTACCCATAACATTAAATATGAGAATTTCCTCTAATGTTGCAGGTTCCATTGGAAAATCCGCATATTTACTTCTATCGCTAACCATAACCTCTTCGCAGAATGCAGAGGATCTGACAGAAACAATATCTTTTTTGTCTATTTTATCCACGGATTCCTTAGCGCATTTGATTATTCCGTATTTCATAAGAAGTTCATCCTTGTTGCCGGATAAAATAATTTTACCCCCATTAATAAAAATAACTTCATCTGCAATTCTGTCCAAATCCCCGGTAATATGTGAGGAAAGAAGAATTGTATGGTTCTCATCCGTTACATATTCCTGAAAAATCTGAAGTATCTCAGTTCTCACTATGGGATCAAGACCGGAGGTGGGTTCATCCATAATAAGCAAATCCGCATTATGGGACATTGCTGCTGCAATCTGTAATTTCATCCGCATTCCCCGGGAAAAATCCCCGCATTTTTTTCCGGAAGGAAGGGAAAATCTTTTCAAATATGTATAAAAGGCCGTTTCATCCCAGTTTGAATATATATTTTTCAATATGGTATTAAGCTGCTTAGGCGTAAGAAAATCATGAAAACCCATCTCATCATATACGATTCCTATGCGTTCTTTTGTTTTTTTGCTGTCAGTATCTATGCTTTGTCCGAAAACCTTTATTTCACCGGTGTCTCTTTTAATCACATTCATAATCAGTTTAATTGTTGTAGTCTTTCCGGCACCGTTCTGCCCTATAAATCCGCATATTCCTCCCTGCCCCACCGTCAGGCTCACATTATCCAGTTTAAAATCTCCGTAATCCTTGGTAACATTGTGTAATTCCAAAACATTATTCATTATTATTTTCCTCTCCTTCTTCATATAATACCTTTAAAATTTCCGACAGCTCTTCATATTTCATTTCTGCGGTGCGGGCTTTTATTATAGCTGTTTCCAGCAGATTCTCTATTTCATACATGATATTTTCCCTGAGCATTTCTTTATTCACCGTTTTAACGAAACTGCCCTTTCCGGTGAAGGATTCAATATACCCCTCCCTTTCCAGTTCCTCATAAGCCCGTTTAGTGGTAATAATACTTATGCGCAGCTCCTTAGCCAGAACCCTCATGGAAGGAAGCATATCCCCTGCCTTAAGATGCCCGTTCACAATCTGGGCTTTTATCTGTTCTTTTATCTGTTCATATATGGGACTGTCTGAATTGTTTAAAATAATAATATCCATTATAGACCCCTTTGCAAATATTGTATATATATAATATATACAATTATATATATGATGTCAACTTATTTTACCTTGCTTGACTAAAAACCGGGGCAAAATTATAATAATATCCAAAGCAGGTGTTAATTAATGAAAACAACAGGAATTATTGCTGAATATAACCCGTTTCACACGGGACACAAATATCATATCGAAGAAACCAGAAAAATTACCGGAGCGGAATGTATTGTTGTTATCATGAGCGGTGATTTTGTGCAAAGGGGAACTCCTGCCCTGGCTGACAAATTTACAAGGGCAGAAGCTGCCCTTATTGGTGGTGCAGACATTGTTATAGAACTTCCGGTTATGTATTCAACAGGCAGTGCCGAAATTTTTGCGTCAGGTGCCGTGTCCGTTCTTAATGGTATAGGCGGAATTGACTGCATATCCTTCGGAGGGGAAACTGATGACATTAATCTTCTGGATAAAATAGCTGATATTTTGTGTCGGGAGCCTAAAGAATTTAAGATTATTTTACAGAAATCCCTTAAAGAGGGTAACAGTATGCCAATGGCCCGCAGGGAGACTCTGATTTCACTTCTGCCGGAAAGCAGCCTGGTCATTGATACACCCAATAACATTCTGGGAATAGAATATCTTAAAGCCCTTAAATCTTCCCAAAGCAGAATAAAGCCCTGTATTATTCCCAGAAAAGGTGCAGACTATCACAGTGAAGAGCTTACCAGAGCCTTTGCCAGTGCCACAGCACTCAGACGCTGTTTTAATAAAGAGGATTTTAACAACATAAAAAAGTATCTTCCTCAAAGTGTATACGAATTATATAGGGAAAATTACGGAAACACCCTTCCCGTATATCCTGATGACATGAATTCCCTTATGTATTATTCCCTGCTTTCCAAAACAGAACAGGGTGAAAAATATCTGGATATTAATGAAAGCCTGAAGAATAAACTTATTAATCTTTTAAAATCCGGAGCAATACCGGAATATGATGAAATGATACGTTCAATTAAATCAAGAGAATTAACCTATACCAGAATCAGCCGTGGGCTGTTACACATGCTTCTTAATATAACCGTTGAAGATTTAAACAGGTTAAAATCCGCCGGATATCCGGCATATGCCAGGGTGTTAGGCTTTAATAAAACAGGACAGCAGTTTTTAAGTTCAATACGTAAAACTGCCGGAATACCTGTAATTGTAAATCTTTCTGAAAACATGTTAAGCCTGTCTGACTTGCAAAAGCTTATTATGAAGCAGGATATTTTTGCATCTGATGTTTACAGGAATATTGTCAGGACAAAATTTAAGACGACTCTGAAAGATGATTTCAGAAGTCGTCCCATAATAATTCCGTAAAACTAATTTTTAAAGCTGTGAATAGGTGCCGGAATTCTTCCGCCCCTGTTTACAAATCTGCTGCAGTCAAAGGAATTAACCGGCATAACAGGAGCATATCCCAAAAGTCCTCCGAATTCCACGGTATCTCCTGCTTTCTTACCGATTGCAGGAATTATTCTTACGGCTGTTGTCTTCTGGTTCACCATACCGATGGCTGCCTCGTCTGCAATAATACCGGCGATGGTTTCTGCTTTGGTATCTCCCGGTATGGCTATCATATCAAGACCTACGGAGCATACACAAGTCATGGCTTCAAGTTTCTCTATGGTAAGGGAACCTTCAATCACTGCATCAATCATTCCCTGGTCCTCACTTACAGGGATGAAAGCACCGCTTAAACCTCCCACATATGACGATGCCATAACACCGCCTTTCTTAACCTGATCGTTAAGCAGGGCAAGGGCTGCCGTGGTTCCCGGTGCACCTGTTCTTTCGAGTCCTATTTCTTCAAGTATTTCTGCAACGGAATCTCCCACTGCCGGTGTCGGAGCCAGTGACAAATCTATGATTCCAAAGGGAATACCCAGTCTTTTGGAGGCTTCCTGTGCTACCAGCTGCCCTACTCTTGTGATTTTAAATGCCGTTTTCTTAATGGTTTCACACAGTTCTTCAAAATCAGCATTATGAAGGTTCTGAAGGGCGTATTTTACCACACCCGGTCCGCTTACACCTACATTAATAATGGCATCCGCTTCAGATACTCCGTGAAATGCCCCGGCCATAAAAGGATTATCGTCAGGAGCGTTACAAAGAGCCACAAATTTTGCACAGCCAAGGGAATCATTATCCTTTGTAAGTTCAGCCGCTTCCTTAATTATGTCTCCAAGCAGGCGTACTGCGTCCATATTGATACCTGTTTTGGTAGAACCCACATTAACGGAACTGCATATACGTTCTGTCTTTGCAAGAGCCTGGGGGATGGATTTTATAAGCAGTCTGTCGCTTTCAGTCATACCCTTACTTACAACAGCGGAATAACCTCCTATGAAATTAACCCCTACCTCGTGTGCGGCCTTATCCAGAACGCAGGCAATTTCCACATAGTCCTCCAGTGTTTTACAGGCAGCCTGACCCACCAGGGCTATGGGAGTGATGGAAATCCTTTTATTAACAATAGGAATTCCGAATTCCTTCTCTATCTCCTGGCCTGTCTTAACAAGGTCCTTAGCCTTGGTTGTAATCTTAGTATATATTTTTTCTTTGACTTTTTCCAAATCACTATCGGCACAGTCAAGAAGATTAATACCCATGGTGATGGTACGGACATCAAGATTTTCCTTTTCTATCATCGCATTGGTTTCATTAACTTCATATATGTTAATCATGGTTATTTCCTTTCTGAATTAAATTCTGTGCATCTTGTCGAAAATTTCTTCTCTCTGGCATTTTATTACCACACCGATTTCTTCCCCTATTGCATCCAAATCGTTAATAATCTCCGTTAGATCTTTAACAGACTTATTAGCATCCACAACCATCATCATATTAAAATAATCACTTACAATCGTCTGTGAAATATCCAGGATGTTGACCTTAATCTCTGCAAGATATGTACATACTTTTGCTATGATACCAACGGTATCCTTTCCTACTACTGTAATAATAACTTTGTTCATAATTGTCTCCTCATTTTAGTTTAGGTATTATTTATATAGAAATAATATCCGATGGCATATCTCTTCCTGCAACACGGATATTAAAATCTTCTGCTTTATACGGATTATCCCCAAGATTAATTTCCATTCTGACGGTTTCATAAGCCAGATCCGGGAAATTATTTTCTTTGGATAAATGTCCCAGAAGGATATTTTCGGTATTGTCACCGATTATCTCCCCAAGCATTCTTCCACAGCTTTCATTGGACAAATGCCCGGCGTTCCCAAGTATTCTTTGTTTAAGCATATAAGGGTACGGGCCTGTCATAAGCATATTGATATCGTGATTTGCTTCCACTAACATTGCATCAAGGCCCTTGAAATTCTGCCGGATACTGTCATCATAGCAGCCTAAATCGGTTAATATGCCGGCTTTCTTTAAGCCGCTTGAAAATATGTATGCAACAGGATTGGCTGCATCATGG
Organism: Butyrivibrio sp.; assembly: GCA_051880015.1. Classification (GTDB taxonomy): domain Bacteria; phylum Bacillota; class Clostridia; order Lachnospirales; family Lachnospiraceae; genus Eshraghiella. Next base: position 5,984 of record JBJEND010000061.1, read on the forward strand.
GATATGGATACCGGACGTATGGATATGTCCTTAATGTTAAATTCCTCTCCCGGCGTTACCGAATGATATATACCCTCCGGCATTTTGCCCAAAGGCCCATAGTCTGATATGTAATCCAATGTATCCATTGTGCCATATACAGGGGTTATACAATGGCGTTCCAACACGCCTAACCCCTTAATGTGGTCGTCATGCTCATGGGTAATCAGCACTGCATCAATATCTCCGGGAGTAAGCTCCAGTTTTGCCAGTCCTTCAATTACTCTTTTTTTACTTATTCCGTCATCCACAAGAATATGAGCATTATCAGTTCCGATATATATACAGTTGCCGCTGCTTCCGCTGGCAATACTCATCATGCGCATCTTAGTCCTGCCCCTTATCTACAGTAAGCCTGTCACGGCCGTTTTGTTTAGAATAGTACATTGCTTTATCCGCTCTGTCAATAAGACTTGAAAGATTAGATGTAGTTTCCGGATATCCTGCCACACCGATACTCACATTGACATAAACAGTTACTCCGTTATGGGTAATAGGAGTTTCTTTAATGTGAATTCTCATTCTTTCCATGATAATAACTGCATCATCAAGGGAAATATTTTCAAAAAGCACAACAAATTCTTCTCCGCCGTACCTGAAAGTAAGGCCGTCATTTTGTGATGCAATACTGTTAATTACACCGGCAACGGTAATAATGGCCTGATCTCCGAAAAGATGTCCGTATGTATCATTAATGGACTTAAAGAAGTCAATATCCAGCAATGCAGCAACTGCCGTTCCTGTGATGTTTTTATATGTAAAATGGTCATTGAAATACATATTAAGGTAACGGCGGTTATATAATCCGCTAAGGCCGTCGCGGTTGGACATCTCCCTGATTTTGGAATACATGAAAATATTATTGGAGGAAACCTCAATACGGCTTAAAATATTATCATAAAGCGTCTCTTTATCCTTAAATGTATTAATGGCATGACTCATAATAACGAAGACGCTTACAAAATCTTCCGACTGAACTTTAATTGATTTAACAATAATTGAACGGGCTTCTATCTTCTCAAGAAACGGAAACTCATCAAAGGATACTTCATTATTTACATAAAATGTACCTAATAACTGATGCTCATCAATAAATGCGTCGCTTAGGAAAAAATTGAGAAATTCCTTAAACTCCAAAGGGTCCATCATTTTTTCAAGCTGGCAGGAAAAATTTTTACGCATATTTTTATCCTTGAAAAGGATATTGGCAAAAAATATGTCCTTCTCTGCATTAATTATTGCCTCACTGCATTTATGAAGCACTTCATTCAAATCCAGTGAAGATGAGGAAATTTTCATGATTAAATTCTGAAAGTTTATGTCTTTATTGATAATATTGATTTTCTTATATGCTTCTTCCAGCTCATATTTCTTAATGGCAAGCTGCTCATTGGCTGTCATCAGATCTTTTTGGTTGGCGGCAACTTTGTTGTAATTCTCTTCAGCCCTGTCTAACATTCTGTCCTTTGCATAAAGGCATTTTTCATTATACCTCTGTATCCTTCCGATATAATCATATATAGAAAATATGATTATAATGGATATGTTCCCAACCACAAAATAAATAAATGTCTCATACATCTGGAAAGCATTTTTCACGAAGCTGGTAATCATTTTAATAAGGTAAGGAGAATGTAAAAGCAGGCAGTACAACAGTATGTGGTTTCTCTCGGATAAATCCAGAATATATCCCAGTTCAATACAAAACATTATAAAAAAGAATATTACAAATAAATCCACGTAACCGCCTACAGCGCCACTGTAACCGTAGCAGATAAAAAATCCCGCCGTAATTGTTTCGAAAATTTTTATGACCCTTAACAGATTAAAATTATGAAAAAAACTAAACAGTGAAAAAATAAGGTCTGCCAGTAAAATTGCACACATAACCGCACATGGAATATAGTCCCTCACACCATTTCCCATGTTCATAATAAAATTAACCAGTATAAAAATACAAATCGCAACTAATATGCCTATGTGCTTGCGTGAAAAAGAATTCTGAAGTTCAATTAAACGTTCTTTACTGTCCATAAAATATTCCTTACTTTTTCCAATACAGTTCGATAATGCTTCCGTCATGCACCGGTCCCATAAAATCGGCTTTCATGCCATCAACATTGGTAACCAGTTCCGTTCCCTCGGCTTTGGTTAAATCAAAAGGATAAAAATCAAATATATCCACAAACGTATATGATTTTTTACCTGACAAAGTAACATTTCTTCCGTTAATATTAACGATAATGCTTTGAGCCCGGGCCGGCTTATCTTCTGCCGGTTCATTTTCCTGTTCCTGTGCCTCATCAGACACCGGTTCATTAATTTCCTCTTCTGCAGCCAGATAATCCGTTTCCCTGTATGTTACTTTGAAATTTTCATATACTTTCTCATCAGAACCGGCCTTGACATTATTGACAAAAATATCCTTTCCGTCCGTGGATACATCCATAAATTCAAACAACTGGCTTACGGTATAGTAATTTTCCATTACTATATCGTCCCCTTCCCGGATAACATATGTGCCTGTCTGAAGTACGCCGTTTACATAGGCGTATTTAGGACAGGAAATAATAAGGCCGTTCACCTCAAGAGACAGACAACCCTTATACTCTTCCAGTTCCTGTAGCATCATGCTGCGGGGCGCTCCCTGGGTGGATTCAGTAATATCAATATAGTCATTCTTCTCTATTGGAGAATTCATATTGGCTTCCTTGCCGTTTTTATGTATAACTGCCGGTTCTCCCGCCAGTCCTCTTATCATTCTGGCCGTTCCGTTCAGGGTATAATTAACCGCCGGACCCCGTCTGGGAAAAAGCTTCTCATTGGGATAACCTGTCTGCATCAGTGCATCTATTACGGAGAGATTGGAGTTATCATATAATTTGACTCTTTCTCCATTAACCGTTACATATATAAAATTGTTCTTCTGGTTGTAATAATTGATACATATTCCCACAGGTGTAACAAACAGCGGGTCTTTTTTAACATTAGTAACTGCAAATTCAATGTCGGAAAGGACTTCCTTGCCCCTTAATGCCACTCTTGCCTCAGGAAGCTCCAGATATCCGGCAAGGAAACGGGTAAATCCCGGAATCTTGCCACCGCCTCCCACAACAAATACTGCGCTTACCGGTCTGCCTCCGTTTAGTTCTTTAATCTTATCTGCAACATCACTGGTAATATGCCTTGTTACCGGACTTACCACTTCTATAACCTCTTCGGGTGTAACGGAAATTTTAGTACCCATAATATCCTTAAATGAAATACTGCGTTTACCGCAGGAGGATATTTTGATTTTCTCCGCCTGTTTAAAATCCACAAGATAATGCTTGGCCAGAAGCTCAGATATCTCATCTCCTGCGGAAGGAATCATTCCGTATCCTACCACACTGCCGTCTTTGGTAATACAAATATCGGAAGTGCCGGCTCCTACATCCACAAGGGCAATATTAAGCAGTCTGTATTGTTCCGGGATGGCCACGTTCATGGCGGCAATAGGCTCCAGGGTAAGATTGGCCACTTCAAGTCCCGCTGCTTCCACTGCGGAATAAAGCCCGTCCACCACATCCTCGGGAAGGAAGGTGGCTAAAAGCTCCACTCCAATTTTGGAGGCTTTATGGCCTTCAAGATTCTTAATTTCATAATCATTAAGATAATATTTTACGGGAGTGTAACCCACACAGTAGAAATTAATGTTCTGTTCCTGCTCATTCACTTTTCTGTGAGCCTGTTCCACACCCTTTAGGTCAAGATTATATATATCTTCGCTGGTGATGCGGAGTTCTTCATCCATAGAAGAATCCACTTTTACATTGATAGTTCTGAGAACACGTCCGGCAGCCGCAATACACACGCTTTTAAGAGGTCTGCCTATTTTCTTCTCAAGGCGATCCTTGACCAGGGCAATTTCCTCCCCTACCACGGCAATGTCATGTACCTGTCCGTCCAGCATGGCTCTGGTGTCATGTTCCTTAATTTCCATAGCTATTACATGAAAGCCGTTTTTATCCATATATCCGATTGTGCCTACAATACTTCTGGTTCCGATATCAAGGCCAAACACAAACTGTTCAGGACAGATGACATTATCTGACATACTTTTTCCTCCGTATCAATAACTTAACTAAAATATTATATCATAACTATCGATATTCTTCCAGTTTATTTTCCAGTTGTTTTTTGGTATTTTCCTTACTGATTCCGTTATCAATAATAAAATCACATTTTGACGCATATTCTTCGTGACTCATCTGGTTTGCAATGATGCTTTCAGACTTTTCCCTTGTATATCCCCTGTTGTCCGCAAGCCTTTTAATCCTGGTTTCTCTATCCGCATATATATACCAGATTTCGTCACATATTCTGTCATAATTATTTTCCAGCAGCAGTGCCGCTTCAATAAATAGATAGTCCAGGTTATTATCTGATTTTGCCTGTTCCACCATTTTAATAATCTTTTTGTTGACTGCAGGATGTACAAGTCCTGTCCATTGGGACTTCAATTCCGGGTTATTATACATAAGTCCGGAAATATACACTGTATTAAGTCTTCCGTCGGGATAAAATGCATCTTTGCCAAACAGACGGACTGCCGCCCTTCCCAGTTCTTCTTCCCTGTTCATAAGAGCCTTTGCTTCGTCATCTGCCATTATAATTCTGCAGCTGCAGATATCCTTAAGTATATTTAAAACTGTGGATTTTCCGGCACCTACACCGCCGGTTATTCCTATTATTTTCATTATACAACCGCCCTGTACAGTATTATTTTGCTTCAAACCAGTCTTTACCGGAATGAATATCAACTTCAAGAGGAACCTTAAGGTCTGCCGCATGGCACATTTCCTCGGAAAGGATTCTTCTGACTGCCTGTTCCTCTCCCGGTGCCGTTTCAATTAAAAGCTCATCATGAATCTGAAGTATAAGCCGGGAATTAAGCTTTTCTGATTTTAATCTCCGATATACACGAATCATGGCTATTTTAATTATGTCCGCCGCCGTACCCTGTATAGGTGAATTCATTGCAATTCTTTCTCCGAACTGGCGTTGCATAAAATTACCGGATGACAGCTCAGGAACCGGCCTTCTTCTTCCGTAAAGTGTTTCTGCATAGCCCTTTTCCTTTGCACCGGCTACAATTTCATCCAGATAGATTTTGATACCGGGATATGTCTTAAAATAGCTTTCTATATATTCCTTTGCCTCAGCTCTTGATATGCTGAGATCCTGACTGAGTCCGTAAGAGCTTATTCCGTATACAATTCCGAAATTAACCGCCTTGGCATTACTTCTCTGGGTGGATGTAACCTCATTAAGGGGAACATGAAACACTTTTGATGCTGTTATGCGATGAATATCGCTGTCCTCACAATATGCCTCTATCAGATTCTCATCCCCGGACATATGGGCCAGAAGTCTTAATTCAATCTGGGAATAATCCGCATCCACAAAAATATAATTTTCCTCAGGCACAAATACTTTACGGATAAGCCTGCCGATTTCCATTCTGATGGGAATATTCTGGAGGTTAGGTTCGGTACTGCTTAGTCTTCCTGTGGCTGTAATAGTCTGATTAAATGTGCTGTGTATACGCTCATCATCACGGATATAATCCGCCAGGCCGTCAGCATAAGTGGATTTAAGCTTGGACAGTGTTCTGTATTCAAGAATATCCTTAACTATTGGATAACTGTCAGAAAGCTTCTCAAGAATATCCGCAGATGTGGAATATCCTGTTTTGGTTTTTTTGCCGGAGGGAAGTCCCAGTTTGTCAAAAAGAATCTCTCCCAACTGTTTGGGTGAATTAATATTAAATTCAACACCTGCCTGATTATAGATAGCTTTCTCAAGTCCGGCAATTTTCCCGGAGAGAGCCTCTCCGTATTCTTTAAGCGCTGTTTTATTGACCCTTATACCTTCTCTCTCCATGCTTCTTAATACATATACCAGCGGCAGTTCGATTTCATCATATATCTTCTGCATTCCGGCTTCATTAAGTGCAGCTTTAAGCTTATTATATACGGCATTGGCAGTATAAGCCTCATTGACAAGTATTTTGATAAAAGCCGCTTCATTATCGGTATAAGCCTTCACAAGGGGAGCTTTTCCTATCAACTCTGTCCTGCCTGCCAGATGTATGCCAAGAAATTCTTCTGCAATATCTTCATAGGCATAGTCAGACTTCAGGGGATTGAGTAAATATGCCATAAGGGCAATATCCTGTACCCGGGAATTAATGTCCTGACATATATAATCCAGTTTATCCTTCAGATTAATTACATATAACTCCGACGTTTCACATATATCCTTAAGTGTTTCACAGACATAATCCGAAGTAATGAATCCCTCACAGGGAATATAAAAATTATTGTCTTTATCAAGAGATACCGTAAGGGCAATAAGCTCATCCCGGACATAAGCAAGGGAAATTCCTGCCTTCCCCGCTGCCTTAATTCGGGCTGCGATTCTGACAAACATATCTATATCTGATACCGTGGTTATATTCAGTTCAAATTCCCCGCTTTTATTTTCAACCTCAAATCTGTTGAGCAGGGATTTTAATTCCAGCCTGACAAATATGTCATACGCCTTTCCGGTAAAAAGGTTGTCAATTCTTGCATCTTCCATATTAAAATCCACTGGGGCGTTAATCTCTATTGTGGCAAGTTTTTTACTCATTACCGCCATGTCATAGTGTTCAGAAAGGTTGGTTCTTGCTTTGGCAGGAGCAATCTCCTGTACATTTTCATAAGCATTTTCGATGGAATGGTAACGGGAAATAATGGCGGTGGCAGTTTTCTCTCCAATTCCGGGAACTCCCGGAATATTGTCGGAGCTGTCTCCCATAAGCGCCTTAAGATCAATAAATTCCTCCGGCGTTACCAGATATTTATTAAATACATCCTCCGGATAATAGTTCTCTATTTCTGTCTTTCCCTTAATGGTTTTGGGAAGGCGGATTTTAATATGCTTGTCCGCTAACTGCAGTAAATCCCTGTCTCCGGAAAGAATTGATACATCAAATCCGTTGGCCTGGCTACGTTTGGCAATAGTACCAAGAATATCGTCCGCCTCATATCCTTCCAGAGTAATTACCAGAATTTCCATTGCCTGTAAAAGTTCCTTCATAACCGGAACCTGTTCATGAAGCTCCTCCGGCATAGGTTTACGCGTGCCCTTATACTCTCCGTACATTTTATGTCTGAAGGTAGGGGCCTTTAAATCAAAGGCAACCGCAATATAATCCGCCTGTTCATCCTCCAGGGCTTTAAGCATTATATTTACGAAGCCGTACACGGCATTGGTATGAAGCCCTTCCCTGTTAGTCAGAATCGGCACCCCGTAAAAAGCTCTGTTAAGAATACTGTGTCCGTCTATTAATAAAAGTTTTTTCATGATTCTTAATACCTCTTATAGGAAAAATTTAAACAATACATATATAAATGAGCCTCCGATTGCAGTATATCCCATAATCTGAATAAGGACATAAATTGCCTGCATAAGCTCCAGGCGGTGAAATTTCTTTTTCATGTTCTGAATGTTGGCTTCAAGCTGTCCTCTGAAATCCATGGAGGTTTTCGTATCATCGTCTCCCAGTCCGTACTGGAGTACATAATATATTTCCAGTTCGTCATAGCATTCCTTACAGTTTTCCACATGTTCAATAATTTCACCGTATGAATTTACAGGAACTGCTTTATTAATTATATCCGGAATCATTTTCTGAAATTCCCTGCATTTCATAATAACCACCCAGCCTTTCCGGCACAATCCGCTCATACAGAAATTTTATCATAATAAAATTAATCTGTACACAAGAACGCCTGCTAATTTAATAAACATTTTCAAATTTTCAAAGACAGAGTATCCGGTCATATATTCCCCGTCTTCCCTGTGTTTTTTCAGTTTAAATTCACCCAATAAATATCCGGACAGGAGTCTGTCAATATCCCTGATATTATATTTATACCAGGGACGTTTCATATTGACTGCTCCGGACATTTTGATTATTTTTCCGGTAAAAGACATACAGTTATGGGCCTTATATATTCTGAATCCGTGAAACAACGGCATTGTTGCCATGGAAAACAGATTGAACACATACTCCCTGTCATTTTCTACTTTGGAAATGTAGCCGTTTATCCTTTTAAAATCTTCCTCACTTACCGGAAGTTTAAATACTTTTACTTTTACACTTTTATATTTTCCGAAGGCATAATGCTCTCTTTTTTCCCGCATAAAACCTGCATCAAAAGGGGCGTAATGTTTTCTTCTGGAAAAAGTTATAAAGCTCTCTAATTTTGAATCAAGACATACTCCGACATGGGTATAATCATAAATGGTCATCCGTCTTGCAATTTTACCGAGCCCTGTATGGGCTTTTACCAGCACAATATATATCGCTCTATCCATTGTTCTGTTTCTCTTTCTTATCAAGCCTGCTAAGTCTAATAAATAACTGTATCTGAAGCCTTATCATCTCAAAGTACATTAATAAGCATCCGGCAAAGGCAATTATATCCCCGCATTTTATTCCAAAGCTTCCAATATGGAACAAAGCCCTGCCTTTTAAAATTATTCCGCTGATACATAATGCAGCAAAGAAAAGATGAGTTTCAATGGGCCCCAGTCTGGGAAACAGGAATTCATTAAGGTGGAGAATATAGTTCATTGCAGTAAACATCATAAGAGCATATACCGGAATCATGAATACCGCCACCTGAAAGCTTATTACTCCTGAAAAAGCCAGTCCTATAATCAGAAAAGTTATATGGATAATATCCGTAAGAAGATCAAAATACCCCCCGGCTTTTGAGGACATATTGCGGCTTCGGGCCACAAAGCCGTCCAGGTCGTCACATATAATATGGCACAAAAGGCCCAGTATACTTCCGATTAAGAAAAAGTAATTTTTTAATGCCAGAAATGCACATACAATTCCCACAAGGCCTCCCAGAGCCCCTATAAGGGTAATCTGATTGGGAGTCATTCCGGGAGGAATGTGTTTCCCCAGGGTTTTGTACAGCAGCTTCTGAATTCCGGTTTCAAGTCTGCTGGGTATTATTTTATTAACTTTATTTTCTTCCCGGTTATTCGTCGTCATTTTTTCTCTTACCTTTAATAAAATTCTTTATAAAAGAACGGATATAATCTCCGTAATTGATAAAATCATATACCCCTTCCCTCCGGGCTTTAAGAAACAGCCTGATAAGAAGTATGTAATAATTAAAATAATATCTTTTTACTCCTATTCGGGAGGGCTTTGCAACAAGATGAAGATAATCCCAATGGGAGGGATTTGAAGTAATAAGCCGTCCTTCAAATTCTTTCATTGTATCTGTTCCCGGTTCCGGAGTGTATATGGATACTGCCACATGCCTGAGCTTATGTTTCTTAATCCAACGGTACAGATATCTGAAATCCCCGGGAGTAAAGTCCAAATCCATAATAAACATACCCATCATGTTAATTCCCAGACTGTGACATATTTCAATACTCCGTATATTATCATCCATAGCGGAACATTTGTTATATTTTTTGAGACATTCATCACTTAAAGTCTCAAGCCCGGTCAGCACATAATATAATCCGATTTCCTTAAGCTGTTCCATAATATCTGAATTGTGAGCTATAAAATCCGCTCTGCCGTAACAGATATAATTTTTATGTATATTTCTTGACTTAATTAAATCTATAAAGCGCAAAAGTCTGTCTTTATCCACCAGAAAATCATCATCCACAATATATATATTGTCAGATTGTATATTTTCTATTTCATTAACTACTGCTTCAATGTCACGGCACACATACTGTCCTGCATTCATTTTGTTTCTGTGACAGAATGCACATCTGTAAGGACAACTGTAAGCCGTTCTTACCCATGCGGCGTGTGTAAGCTCCAGATATCTGTAATTATCAGGATGTTCATAAAAATAACTTCTGTCAGGAAGGGGAAGTCTGTTGATATCAAAGGCTTTTGCACCGGTGCAAATCCAGTTGTTATTCTCTCTGTAGCAGATTCCTTTGATATCCTTAAGCCTCTGAAAATTATTGTTAAAATAGCATTCCATAAGTATAGGAATATTATATATGTCAAATGATATCAGAATATAATCCACATAGTCCCTGTACATTCTCTCATGGCACAGTTGGGCGTGAAGTCCTCCGATTATTGTAAGAATGCAGGGATTATGCTCCTTGGCAGTCCGACAGTACTCCAGCATAAAATTTTCCTGTCTTGTTCTTCCGCATACATATACCACATCAGGATTGTAACTTTTAACAGCGGCCTTAACGCCTGTATGTTCAATTTGTCCGTCATAAATATATACTGTGTGTCCCAGGGATTTTAACAGCGCCGATATATATTCCAGTTCCAGACATTCATTTT
>JBJEND010000062.1:0-3249 GCA_051880015.1 Butyrivibrio sp.
CAATACATTGTTAAGCTCATTGGCCTGCTCGCTGCATATCAGATTGATAACCTTGACGGAATCATTATCTATGGCCTTTCCGAAGCTGATAATACCGGTGCCGCCTATAATCAGCGTTGAAATAATAATCCCTGTTAAAACCAGAATAATAATTTTTGTCTGAATTGATTTCATCTTAACTCGTGCCTCATTTTCAATGTGTCATCAGTCCTTCCGACTCTTTGGAAGCTTTATGACAACTCTGGTTCCAAGACCTTTTTCGCTGGATATTTCCAGTGTAGCGTGGCTCATTTCCCAAAGTCTTTTTCTTACGTTTTCAATACCTATGTGGAATCTTCCGTCTTTTTTATTCTCATTCACATCATAGCCCACGCCGTCATCTTCAATTATGACTTCATGACCCTCTTTGGTTTCCCGGGTGGCAACAGTCAGAGTTCCCCCGTTTTTGGCTTGCCCAAGTCCGTGCTTTACTGCATTTTCCACAATGGGTTGTATGGATAATGAAGGAATAAGGAAGTCCGTTGTCTCTATATCATAGATGATATTCAGTTCCTCATCAAACCGCATTTTCTCCAGGGATAAATATACTTTCACATGCTCCAGTTCTTTTTCAAAATCAATGGGCGTGTTCCTTTTGAGGGAATCCAGATTTCCCCTCAGATAATCCGAAAAATCACTTATGGCTTTCTGGGCAGCAGAAGGATCTTTCTGGCACAAATAATAAATAGTGTTAAGGGAATTATACAGAAAATGCGGCTGAATCTGACTCATCATAATAGATATTCTGCCTGATGCCAGTTCTGCCTCCTGCTCTTTCATTCTCTTTTCCTGATTAACGAATCCCCTGATGGAAATAACACCACTGACAATAATATATATCAGCAAAGCTGAAAGAGTACATAAAAGGCCTGAGGAATTACCCTTAACATAAAAAGCAATTACATCACCTGCCATACCTGCCGCAAACAGTATAAACACAAATATTGCAAAGCGGTTCTTTTTTTTACGGTTGCTTTTAATATAATCATATATCATTGCCGCTGCACATAATAATATGCAGATGATAATCATTATATGGCTTACGGGTAAGTTTTCCCTGAAATCCATTATTCCTGCAAGCTGAAGAATAATCTGAATAATACATACAATGCATGATACCAGAGAATATATGTTAAACAGCACATATATTTTTCCGTCCAAATGGTGCTTTATGGATTTTAAAAAAGGCGGAACGCCTAACATAAGCATCGCCAGTGAAATATAGAAAAGGAAAACTGTTTTCTCCGGCATTAAAAAAGGGCTGAATCTGGTATCTGTCAATCTCCATAGTCCAAGCATAACAGAGAACATACCCCGGTAGATCAGTGTGTTATCATTTTTGTTACTTGCAGCCATACCTACAGCCATTACAATAAATACAACACCCACAAGTATTGCAATCCCGCCGATAATAAACTGGGGCATATCCATTTTAAGCCGTTCCGTATAAATAAAGAGTTCTGAACCTATAAGGAATTCCACTTCCCTGTTCCTGAAGCTTTCATATACAGGTGTAATTACTACCTTTATTTCCTTACCTGTATCTTCATTATACAACGGAATCATAACCCAGTTGCTGCCCACTGTTTTCCCAAAGGGTAACTTCTCTGCCGGCATAAGACTGTAAATCTGTTCCCCATCCAGGTATACCCTTACATACTGATGAACGACATAAAATGCAAGACAGTTATCCCCCTGAGACATTTCCGGAACTGTCCATGTATATACCTTATGAACTCCCACAGGAGCTTCTTCATCCTCTACTTCCTCAATCCGGTAATTTTCCGTTACTTTGCAGCCTGAATTATGCCTTGCAGAAGTAACCCGGATATTATCTGAAACTCCGAGACAGATTAACAAACCTGTCATTATACAGAAAGTCAAGATATATATTACCGTTACAATTCTATTAAGTCTCAAATTGCAGTCTCTCCTGTCCGTAACACGGTTCTTTATTACAATATCACATAAAAAGGCACAAAAGGGTTACAGTATAAATGTTTATTTAACTATTCCGATTAAGTCTTTTATGTCGGAAACTTTTTTATCTGCCATATACTGCTCTATTCCTTTAATAACCTCCAAAGTCGCTTTAGGGTTATGAAAATTGGCTGTTCCCACAGAAACTGCCGTTGCACCTGCAAGGATAAACTCCAGGGCATCCTCTGCGGAGGCAATTCCTCCCATTCCAATAACAGGAATTTTAACTGCATTGGCCACCTGATATACCATTCTCACTGCTATTGGCTTAACAGCAGGTCCGGACATGCCGCCGGTTTTATTTGCAAGGGCAAATGTCTGTCGGTTAATATCTATCTTCATACCGGTAATTGTATTTATAAGAGATACAACATCTGCACCTCCTGCCTCTGCAGCTCTTGCCATTTCAGTAATATCCGTAACATTGGGGCTAAGTTTCATAATTACCGGCTGCTTTGCAACGTTCTTTATTGCGCGTGTTATATGCTCAATATTGGAAGCATTCTGTCCGAAGGCAATTCCACCTTCTTTGACATTAGGACAGGAAATATTAATTTCCAGCATATCCACCGGTTCATCTCCCAGTCTTTCCACCACTTCCAGATAATCAGATTCTGATTTACCGCATACATTTACTATAATTCTGGTATCATATTTTTTAAGGAAGGGAATATCCCTTTTACAGAACACATCTATTCCCGGATTCTGAAGTCCTATTGCATTAAGCATGCCGCCATATGTCTCCGCAATTCTTGGCGTAGGATTACCGGGCCAGGGTACATTGGCAACTCCCTTTGTAACAACTGCCCCCAGTGCATTAAGATTAACAAATTCTGAATATTCCATTCCTGAACCGAAGGTTCCCGAAGCCGTCATAACAGGATTCTTAAGCTCTACTCCCGCAAGATTAACTGTTGTATTCATTATAAGTCCACCTCCCCGGCATTAAATACAGGACCATCCTTACATATTCTTTTATTGTGTACCATGGAATGATCATCCACCTCTGTTGAATTGCATACACATGCAAGGCACGCACCTATTCCGCATGCCATTTTCTCTTCAAGAGAAAGCCATGCCTGAATATTATTTTCTTCCGCATACTGCTTAACAGCTCTTAGCATTGGCGTAGGTCCGCAGGCAAAAATTACATCACAGGAAATGTTATTGGCCTTAATTGCATCAATAACCGTTCCCCGGGTTCCTATACTGCCATCATCACTGGCTATT
>JBJEND010000063.1:0-16231 GCA_051880015.1 Butyrivibrio sp.
GTAACGGATTATTCCAATAATATAAGTCTTGAGCTGTCCTTCGGCATATATAAAATGTCCGACAAGGAAACTCCTGTTTCTGAGGCTGTCAGTCAGGCAGAGCTGGCCAAAAGAACCGTAACCGGATTTAAGGCAGGAAGCAATTATGCCTTCTTTACTCCAAAGCTGGAGGTAAGACTTATAGAAGATAAACAGATGGGTAAGGAAATGGAATATGCTCTGGAGCATAACCAGTTTGTCATGTTTATGCAGCCCATTGTAGATTTGCGCAGCCATAAAATTATAGCGGCAGAGGCACTTGTAAGGTGGGATCATCCCGTTAAAGGAATTTTGTCTCCATTTAAATTTATCCCGCTTTTTGAAACCAATAACTTTATTATTAAGCTGGATCACTATATCTGGCATGAGGCATTTAAGACCATAAGGCACTGGATTGATAATAAGATTGAACCGATTCCCATATCAATCAATATTTCGCCTATACATTTTGATCATCCGAGATTCATGGAGACTTTATGTACCTATGCAGAGCAGTTCAGGGTGCCCAAGGAGTACATTCAGCTTGAACTTCCGGAGCGTGTATTCTCAGAAGTATCTGACAATATTCTGAACATTACCAATGAGCTCCAGAAGAAAGGCTTTGTAGTGTGTATTGATAATTTTGGTAGTTTACATTCTCCTATTAACGCCCTTAAGGATTCCAATGCAACGATTATCAAGATGGACAGAAAATTCCTTAATGACAATATAAATTCCAATGAAGGACTTACTTTGATAAGATATATTCATGCCATGGCCAAAGAGTTGGGAATGCAGGTTATAGCAGAGGGTGTAGAGACTATTGAACAGGCCAACTATTTAAGCGGTCTGGGATGCGACTATGCTCAGGGCTTTTTCTTTGCCAAACCTATGGCATTACGTGAATTTGATGAATTTAACAAAAGAATTATGAAAAATGAATATATTCCTTCATTAATGTATCCTACATTTGAAGAACTGAATAAGGATTTACTGCCATAATATACTTGTCAAAGATATTTTTTAATTGTATTATGTATATATTTACATACATAAAGAGGAGGAAAAAATAATGAATGTATTTATAGGAGTAATAGGAGTTTTACTTGTAATAGGCGGATTTGTAGTGCTGGGACTGTATAAGAGCTGCAGAATCGGCACCAAGGCGTTTGCACCCATGTGGATTGCGGGAGTGGCTCTTTTCATCCTTTCCCTTAGCTTTACCATCATCCCCACAGGATATACAGGGGTAAGAGTGGTATTCGGTCAGGTCAACGAAACCCCGGCCAAGAATGGATTATGCTGGAAAATTCCTTTTGCGGAAGAAATTAAAAAAGTGAACAATAAACAGCAGGATATTGAGTTTTCCGGTGAGATATGGGGAGAAACTTCCGAAAGAACTGCCATAAGTTTCAGTGGCATAATTGTTACATATTCAATTTCAGGTGATAAGTCAGCATGGATTTATTCCCATGTATCCAATTATCAGGATAACCTGGTATCAACTGCGCTGGTGTCATCTGCCATTAAAACTGCCAGCAAGACCTTAACTGATGTAGAAGCCACCAATCGTGGTAAGATAGAACCTCTTGCCCTTGAAACCATTCAGGCTTCCCTTGACGGCAAATATGGTCAGGGTGTGGTTACGGTAAATAAAGTTGTAATAAATAATGCGGATTTTGAGGATTCATATAATGCTGCCATTGCATCCAAACAGCAGGCTCAACTGGAATACGAGCAGCAGCAGATAATTAACCAGAAAAATGTTGAGCAGGCTAAAGCAGAGGCGGAGGCTGCCATTGCCAAGGCTAACGGTGAAGCAGAAGCACTTAAAATTGCAGCCCAGGCAGAAGCAGAGGCAAACAAAACAATAGCTGATTCTCTTTCAGAAGACATTTTCACTAACTATATGCTTGATAAGTGGAACGGCGAGCTTCCTTTAGTAGTCGGAGATGGGCAGACAATTTTTGATTTAGGTTCTTATCTGGATAAAGAACAGTAAAATTGCAAAATTGTTATTGCATAATAAAGTAATATGTACTAAAATATAAGTGAACATTTACTTTAACAAACATTTAAGAGGTGGTCTAATGAAAGCCAAACGAAATCTAATTACTTCTCTTTTAGCTCTGTTGTTACTTCTCTTTTAGCTCTGTTGTTACTTCTTTGTTGCTCTGCTGCTTTAGTAGGCTGTAACAACAAAAACAAAGTCAAAAATTTATGTATGGTGTCCTTTAAGGTGGACGGCCGAAATTACGACGTTGCCCTTGTAAAAGAGGGTAGTGCCGTATCGTTGCCGACCGATCCCGAAAAGAGCGGATATACCTTTGACGGCTGGTATGCGGATGAATCATGTACGCAGGAATATGACGCCACCACACCCATATATCAAGACACAGACTTATACGCCAAATTCACTGTAAACACCTATACAATTACATACAACACAGACGGCGGTACGAATCCCAACACCGTTACCTCGTTTACGGCGGAAGATAAGATTGTACTGGCGGACGCCGAGAAATCCGGTTATCTCTTCAAGGGTTGGAAGTATGGTGACGAATATATGACCATTATTCCGAAAGGAACAACGGAAAATATTGTTTTGACGGCTGTCTATCAAAAGGAAGGTTTTTCTATTTCCTACGAAAATGTCAACGGCGCCTATCATTCCAATCAGAAAGGCTACAATGTGGATGATGAAACCTTTGCCATAAGCGCAGCTTATAAAGATGGTTATACGTTTGACGGCTGGTACCTCACCGAAGATTTTTCCGGTGAAAAGGTGACGGAAATTGCCAAAGGCACAACGGGAGACCTTATCCTGTATGCCAAATTCACTGTAAACGTCTATACAATTACATACAACGCAGACGGCGGTACGAATCCCAACACCGCTACCTCCTTTACGGTAGAAGATAAGATTGTACTTGCGGATGCCGAGAAATCCGGTTATCTCTTCAAGGGTTGGAAGAACGGTGATGAATATATGACCGCCATCCCGAAAGGAACAACGGAAGATATCGTATTGACCGCAGTCTATCAAAAAGGAGGATATATCATTTCCTATGAAAATGTCAACGGCGCCTATCACTACAATCAGAAAGCCTATAGCAGTGATGATGAAACCTTTGCCATAAGCGCGGCTTATAAAGACGGATATGCGTTTGACGGCTGGTACCTCACTGAAGATTTTTCGGGCAAAAAGGTGACGGAAATCACGAAAGGCACGATGGGGAATCTGACATTATACGCTAAATTCGATCTTCTGGAATACAAAATCACGTACCAAAATACCAAAGGCGCTGCAAACCGAAATGCAACCTACTATGCGACGTATTCGGTTGAGAGCCCAGTGAAGTCCTTTTACGCTCTGGAAAAACCGGGCTACATTTTTGAAGGTTGGTTTTACGGAAGTACAGCAATCACCGAACTTACATGGGGTGATGGGCTCGGCGACGTAACGCTTACCGCCAAATGGACGCTGCCGAAATATAATATTTCTTACAACTTAGATGGCGGAACGAACATAAATGCTGCAACATACGATGTCGAACACGGTTTTTCTTTAATCGACGCTCAAAAAGATTATTACGATTTTGGCGGTTGGTACACAACCAAGAATTTTGTGGAATCAAGTAAAATCGACAGAATTAAAACGGGAACGTACGGAGATATCGAACTTTGGGCAAAATGGACGCCTACGGTATACTCAATCGGCTACGAAGGAGTTGAAGGTGTAACTTTCAACGGCGTAAAGCCTACCTCATATACCGTAGAATCCGATGATGTTGCTCTTCCTACTCCCGAAAAAAGTTATTATGATTTTATCGGCTGGACGGGTGGAGATATTACGGTGCCCAACAAAAATGCGGTTATTTCAAGTGGCAGTAACGGTAATGTAATTTATACCGCAAACTGGACTCCAACGAAATATAATATCTCTTACAACTTAAATGGCGGAACCAATCCTGGCGATGCAATAAGTGAATATACTGTAGAATCGTTTGGAAGCGACGGCTATCTGACCTTGCCTATACCCACCAAAGCAGATTTGGAAACACCCAAAGGTTATGTTTTACAGTTAGACAATAACTTTTTAATGGATTACACCATTAGCGAATACACCTTTGAGGGATGGTACGCAGCGGATGACACAGAAAGAACTCATCGCTATGAAACGATACAAATTACGGACGGAAACCTGAATCTTGTTGCATACTGGACGGCAGCGGAAGGAGAGCTTCAATCAAAAACATCGCCCTATTACCGAGATGGGAACACCATCCTTATGGGCACTTACCCGCAATCGCAAGTGACGGACGACGCTACGCTTGCCGGTCTTGCTACCTATGAATTTGATATAAGTTCCATTCCAACAAGCGGCGATATAACGAGGCCGGACGGCTGGGTGGACAGCGGAGAAAAATATTGGTACAAAGACGTAGAATACGACGGCCAAAAATATCGTGGTGTTTTTATCGTCTACTCTCGGAATGGCAATTATGCGCAACAAAATGGCGGATACATTCCATTTAAACCTTTTGGCGCTAGTACTACTAAAATTTACTGGTTTAAATACGATCCGATTCGCTGGAATGTATTCACTGAAGAAGACGGCGAAGCCTTCCTTGTCTGCGGAACACTTTTGGAGTCTGCTGTATACGGACACGATAAGTGGGCATACAGCCCTATAAGAACATACCTTAACGATACGCTTTACAACAGTTTCTTTAACGAAACGCAAAAAGCGATAATACTCACCTCTAACGTTTTAAATGACGTAGATAGCATGGAGGGTGTTTTAGGATATGCTACTGAACCGACACAAGATAAACTTTTCTTCCTGAGCATCGTAGAGGCAAGACAATACCTCAAAAAGTATAAGATGCCCGAAGTAGGCACCGCCTACTGCACTGCAACGCTTAATTGGGGAGGTGTCTGGACGAGGTCGCACTGCGTATATAATAACCATAGCGACATCCAAATTGTGTCAATCAAATATGGTAATACTATTAATTATCATCCCGGACAAGAATATACAGAATATGGTCAAATTGTTCCCGCTATGCGCATAAAACTGAATTAATACTTCCGGTTCCCGTAAGTTCAGTGCTTTCACTTTCATATTTAATACAGAATTTTTAAGAACATAACAGACCAACAGAAACGACCTGCTTAGGCAGGTCGTTTCTGCTTGGAGAAGACAAGGAAGGACATGGTATGGCGAAGTAATAGTGGGAAATTGGACTTATTTAAGGAAATTCTGCTTACAGGCCCACGAGAGGAGGCAAAAGGGAAGCTGGACTTCGCTTCCGTGGGCCAGGGGAGAAAATAAGCCGCTACAGGCCCACGAGAACCTGTCTGTGAGGAGCTTGTCCCAGTTAGCGTGGGCCAGGGAAGAAAATAAGCCGGTGCAGGCCCACGAGAACCTGTCTGTGAGGAGCTTGTCCCAGTTACCGTGGGCCAGGGGAAGTAAATAAGCCGGTGCAGGCCCACGAGAGCCTGCCTGTGAGGAGCAAGTTCCAGTTGCCGTGGGCCTGGGAAGTAAATAAGCCGGTGCAGGCCCACGAGAGGAGGCAAACAGGAAGCTGGACTTCGCTTCCGTGGGCCTGGGAAGTAAATAAGCCGGTGCAGGCCCACGAGAGGAGGCAAAAGGGAAGCTGGACTTCGCTTCCGTGGGCCAGGGGAGAAAATAAGCCGCTCCAGGCCCACGAGAACCTGCCAGTGAGAAGCTAGTTCCAGTTACCGTGGGCCAGGGGAAGTAAATAAGCCGCTCCAGGCCCACGAGAGGAGGCAAAAGGGAAGCCGGTGTGGGTTTTTTGAAGCGATTTTTCCATATAGGACCAAGGACATCGCTGTGAAGCAGATAGTTTTAAACACGGTAGATAGTAGTCACCTTGAAGTTCATACCATGGCCCGTTTCTTTCGCCAAAAATGTACTTTTCCATAATCATGCCTCCTTGAAAATTACTTTAAGCTTCTTTTGTGTTCTTGAGTGATTAGTGCAAGATAGTATTTTTGATTCATCACCGGTTCTTTTTTCAGTTTCTGCAACTATTGTAATGTAAGTAATCACGAAAATCGAATGTGCGGATAAAAATGAGCGTACCCACCGTTTCAGGTGAGCACGCTCAATATTATTTTTCGGGATAAATAGCTTTTAATAGCTGATGCTTTTTTCTTGATGGTCTGGGGATGCCTGACTACCATTTCGCATATATACTCGGAGAAATTCCGGCTTTTGCGGCAAAATCAATTTGCCTTAACCCGTAACTTGTTATTACCGTATGTAATATCTCCGTATATGGTACACTTATGAAAACACAAAAATCATCAAACAGTAGTTCTGCTGAACGGCGAGTTAGAGGTGTTTTTATTTAATTAAATTCAATATAAAGAATTAGGGAGATTGCGAATAAACAAGTAGAAGATTGCAAATAAACAAGCAAAAAGTTATTGACAAGTACAGAACAAAATGTTAATATCTACATATAAAGTGTTTCGGATTTAATAATGAGTAGGCAAACTTACAGAAATGTAAGGACGCAAAGCTTGAAGTCTAAAGTGATACCAACTATGATAGTTCGGCTGCAATGAGTGTTTCATTGCAGTTTTTTTATGGGGAAAATTATAAAATATATTGGTATATAATCTGATTTTTCACTATTGGTGAAAACAGTTTATATAAAAGCGGGCTCTGATAAAATTCGCGAAAACCCTCAGAGCCCTATGAACAAGCACTTATGAAAAAGTACCTAGGTTAATTATATAGCTTTTTCAAATAAGTGTAAAGAATTTATTTGAAAAGGGGTATAAAAACAGATGAAAAAAATTATAACAAAATTATGTGCTTTATTTGTAGCTGTAGTCATGTTAGCAGGAAATATGTCATTACAGACGTATGCACAGTCAAAAGTTACTTCTGTAATGAATAGTAAAAATGTAGATTTAAGCGGCTATAAATATTACAAAAACAAGAAATTGACTACATTTATGGATGGGAGTATTCACTGGATTGATGGAAATACGGCAAAGTTTTCCGGAAAAACCGGAGGTGTATATGGTGGTACAACCATACCGGACACAATTAAGCATTATGACCAGGCGACAATAATAGGAATAGGCTCTGTTGCTGTGTCGTCAGGCGGACCTAATGTAAGTATATCAGGTTCAACAGTTAGATTTGAATATACAACAAAGAAAATGGCACATATTGAAAATAATGTTTCATATCTGCTTGAAAAAGAATTGTATACTTATTCCGTTTCTGTTACCTGTTCAACAGAGTATCAGTGGGGAAACATAAATTATCGCGTAGTTTGCGGCGATAATTAATGGTTATTAGCCAGCAGCTATTATGCTGTTGGCTAATATTATATAAATTTGGAGGTGCGTATGAAAAATAAAAAAGCTGTTCGAATTTTAGTGTGTATTATCAGCCTTGTTATAGTGACAGGGATAGCCTTCACTATTTACATAACAAGGCCATACAAATTAAATAATATAGAATTTACTGAGTTTTGTATGATACCGAGTGAAAAATATTATGATGAGTGCAATATGGAAAAAATGCTCCAAATGAGTTATATTTCCACAACAGAGGGAACAGGGTTCCAGAATGCCAATATATCAAAAAATAAATATATAATGGAAAGTGTGTACTATAATTTTAAAATTATAAATAGTCTGAATATAGATACAGATGATTACAAAATTATACTTAATATGCTCATTAATAATGCCGGGGATGAGATTAACAATATGGATATTACTGCGATTGATGCAGTAGCATATATATGTATAAATTCAATTTTAGGAATTGACTGCAAAGCGGAAACGGACAGCTTTATTAAAAAACACTATGATGATAATTCTAAGCTGTTGTTTCAGGAAAGCTTGGATGAGGATATAGAATATAAAGTAAGTTTTACCGCGGAGGTAATTAATTTATTTAATGAAAACAATGTAGAATTTGATTCTTCAATGTTTGAAGACGGTATACAAAATTATTATTTAAATACAAAGTTCAAACTGCCGGGTGAGGGTGATACACTGTTTAATTCCGGTGGTATGGCAATATATGCAATGAATTTAATAGGAAAAGAATTTGTCAAAACATTACACAATGAATGGTTTGAAGAATGGAGCGATTATTACAGTCCTTTTACAGTAAATAATTGGGATGATTTGCTATATATTGTATCATCTTACATTCCTGTTGCCCAGGCGTTTGACAGTGACATTACTCAAATTGATAATAATATCAAGGAATTTTTGAACAAACCGGAAATATCAGAGAATATAGTAGACGAAGAATTTAATGAACATATGATGTATAGCCTTGTAGGCAGTCATCTTAATGAATATAATAATGAAATTCAAAATGAAATATATGCCGTATGTTGTGAACAACTTGAACTATATTTTAACAGATTATGTGAAATATCCCTTGAGGAATGCTTTTATGGTTCTCAGATAGCATACATACTTAATTATGAATATGATAAAAAGGCAATGTATGAAACCTGCGATAAAATATATGCAGATAAAATAAAAGTCTTTAAAGATGATAGTAAAAACAGTAATCTTGAAGAATTTATCAATGACACATATTATTATTTAATGATGAGAAATCTGGTGGATTATAATGAACTTATAGATACACCTGCTGTTTCAGATAAAGAAATATACAGTGTACTTAAGATATGTATGAAAATGTTTCCGGACAGTCAGGTTAAAGACCCCGCAGTGCTGAGAAAACTTTGCGAGTGCCTCTCCAATACCAAGGCAGAAGCAACACAAAGCTTTAGAAAATATGTAGAAAAATATCTGTCTGAATACATGAGCGACGAAGCAATGTTGAATACTTATTATGTCAGCGAGCTTTTTATAATTGATAAAATATTTGGAACAGAAATAGTGGATAAAAAAATAGTAAAAAATACAATTAATAAACTTTGTAAGAATAACTGCTGCACAGAAACAACAAAAGAAAATGACAGGTACAGTCTGGATGCAACATATATGATTCGAGTTACGGAATCAAGATTTGTAGAGTTGCTTAAGCCGGATAACAACGTTGAATCAGAAATTTTCTTGAATGAGGACAATTTGTATACTTATTATCCCGGTGAAGGCGGAACAGATTTAAAATCCAATTTTTACGGATTATGCCTAAGGGTAGTGTTTGAGTGATAATGGTGATTATATATGATAATAAGAGTAAATAATGTATATAAAAGAATCGGCAGAAAAGAGATATTGAATAATATTAAATGTACCTTAGGAAAGGGTATGACCTTTGTTGTGGGTGATTCAGGTGCGGGCAAAAGTACACTTCTCAATATTATGGGACTACTTGATGATGCAACAGAAGGAGAAATTTTATACGGCAGTAATGAGCAGGAGTTAAAACCTGTTGACAGAAGTGATACATTCAGGGCAAAGCATATTGGATTTGTATTTCAGGATTCTAATTTAATTAATGGGTTGACGGTTTATCAAAATATTGAACTGGCACTCTCTATTTCCGGTAAAAAAATATCGAAAAAGGATATAGACGATTATCTGGCAAAATTTAGTTTATCCCATGTAAGAGATGAAAAAGTTCAGGTGTTAAGCGGAGGTGAACGCCAGAGAGCAGCTATAGTGAGGGCACTTATTAAGGATTCTGATGTAATACTTGCCGATGAACCCACAGGAAATCTTGACTCTGCCAATGCGGAAAATGTATTCAGGGAATTAAAGCAGATATCTGAGGATAAAACAGTAATTATAATCACCCATAATCTTGATAAAGCAAAAGAATATGCAGACAGAATAATAAAAATTAAAGATGGACAGATAGAAAGCGATATAATTAATAGTACCGTAGTTAGTAATTATGAAACACAGCATGACATGTCAATCAAAACCGGAAAATTAAAATTCCCTTTTGTGAAAATGCTTTCATTGAATAATATATTCCGTCATAAAGGAAAGTTCATATCTGTTGTGGCTGCCATTGCTTTTGCGTTTGCAGTTGTTATGGGAATTATATCTGTAAACTATGTTGTAAATAATAAAATCAATGATATGAATTACTCATATTATGATGCGGATTTGGTTAATATATATGCTACAGATTACACACAATTGACAGTTGAGGATAGAGCTATTGTGGGAGAATCCATTCCCTTTACCGACGAAGAAATAGAATATTTCAGTTCATGTAAGGAATTTGCGGAGGTTGTCCCTATACCCAAAATTGATATATTTTTGGAGGGAACCTATGATTCTGTAGATGTAAAATACATCAAAACCGACGAGTTTTTTGAAAAGCGCATTATGAATGACAGTATTGAAGGAAGCTTCCCTAAAACAGATAATGAGATAATTATAGGAGAAGATATTGCAGAGAGTGTTTTTAATAATGATGCCATAGGCCGGAAACTGGTATTGGAAAGTGATTATATAGAACCCATAGAATTTACCGTAGTGGGTGTTAATCACATGAAAAATGTGGATGGAGTATATTATACATATATTTCAAGCGAAATTATACTTGATACATATAAGGAAAATTTTATTTCTTATATTAATTTTGCATATATAATCGAGGATTTCAGTATAACAACTATTACAGGAGGTTCCTTGGGGGTATGGCTTACTACTTTGAATACTCAGGATGATATTATTTTCGGAAGTGCTCCGGCAGGCCCTTATGAAATAGGAATAAATACACAGGTATTTAATGATTTGTACTGGCAGCTTGTTGGAGAAGAAATAGATTTGGCGGAGTCGGAGCTTAGCGAAGAACAGATTAGCCGGGTGCTTAATGAGTCCTATTATTTGGGAGCCAATAATGCATATAAAGTAAAAATTACGGGGATATACAATCTGGAAGACAGGCGCCTTATTGCAGAGGAAAAATGGTTGAAACAAATATCCAAAACACTTCCCGTTGTTCTCCAGTGCTATACCGTTGATATGGATGCTGCGGAAAATTTTAATCCCAATTCATATAATAGCGGATATACCTTTGAGTCATATTATCAGGAAAGATTTATGTTTGCGGTTCGTACCAATGATACAGTAAAATACCTTATGGGAGTTATATTATTGGTAACTGTTTTGCTTACAGCAGCTATGACGAATTCATTTATTAAGATTTCCTGCTCTGAGCGTATATATGAGATAGGAATTCTCAAATCTCTGGGAACAACAATGGGAGATATAAGAAAATTACTGGTGTTTGACTGTTTGCTTCTGGGTATTTGCAGTGGTATAATGGCCGATATATTTTATTTGGTATTTATTTGTGTTCTTCCTAAAATATCGGATTTGTCCATACAGTCGGTATCGGTGTCTGTTGTTATATGTATTTGCTGCATAGCTGTATCTGTTTTATTATGTGTGCTTTCAGGAATACTTAAAATTAACAAATATGCCCGGATGAAGCCGGTTGATGCCATCAGGAGCAGAACATAATTACATATACTGACAGAAAGAGGAGTATAATAAAAACCCGGCCAATACAGGCCGGGTTTTATTATGTAAGTTATCTGTGCTGGGAAAAAGCACTTAAATCATAATTTGCAAGATTTTCTACAATGGTTCTGCAGTCTGCACAGCTAATCAGGGCATCTCTGTCTTTTTTAGCGGCAAGCTGGTCATTATAGGAACTGGGGCCGCCCACACATCCTCCTTCACAGGCCATTCCTTCTATGAAGTCTTCCTGGAACTTACCGGCCTTCATCATAAGAAGGGCCTTACGGCAGTCAGCAGCACCGTTGGCTTTATATACCTTTGGCTCTGTATCATGGCCCGTCTCCTTCATATATTCCAGAACGGAGGCGGTAACACCGCCGGCATTTCCGTATCGTTTACCGAATACGGAGGCTTCCTGATAATTATCTTCCACAGGTTCCAGCACCACATTCTTAGCTCTCATCAGTGCACGAATTTCACTGAAAGTCAGAGCGGCATCAGCATTGCCTTCGATTTGCTGATCCACAATTTCGGATTTTTTGGCAAGGCAGGGACCAATAAATACTGTGTAGGCATTGGGAACCTTTGCCTTAATCATTCTGGAAACCATGCACATGGGAGAGACGGTTTCTGATATTTTATCTGCCAGTTCAGGAAAATGAAAACGAATCATATTAACAAAAGCAGGGCAGCAGGATGTGGTTTTCTTCTCACCCTGCTCATATGCCAGAAGCCATTCCTCGGCTTCGCTTTTGGTGGTCATATCCCCTCCGGTACCTACTTCAAACATATCGTCAAATCCCAGTTTCTTCATGGCAGCTTTCCAGCTTGCCATGGTAATGTCAGGGCCGAACTGTCCTTCGGCAGAAGGAGCAAGCATGGCAAAAACAGGTCTGTCTGATTTGATAGCCTTTATTACATCCACCATAAAGGTTTTGGAACCGATGGCACCAAAAGGACAACGGTGGATACACTGACCGCATCGGATACATTTATCCTTATCAATTACGGAAATTCCGTCTTCGTTGTATGTAATGGCATTTACCGGACAACTGAATTTACAGGGACGTTTTAAGTATGCAATGGCATTGTAAGGACATGCCTTGGCACACATACCACATTCCTTGCATTTAAGGGGATCAATCTTGGAATGCTTATCACCCTGGGATACCGCATTGAATTTGCAGGCATTGATACAGGCCTTTCCGGCACAGTTCTGACAGTTATCAGTAACGACATAGCTGGAGATGGGGCAGTCGGCACAGGCAGAATCTATTACCTGGATTATATTGCCATCGTCTGCAGCCCCGGGGGCCTTTCCTTCTGCAAGTCTTACTCTCTGGCGGATAATTTCTCTTTCTTTGTATATACAACAGCGGGACTGGGGCTTTGGACCCGGAACCAGGTCAAAAGCGATGTTATCTCTTTTTTCTTCAAGCTCATCCGCAAAAGCAAGTCTGGCAACCTCGTAGAGCACGTCATGCTTTAAGCGGATACAATTCTCATCTGCAAACATTTAATTTTTCCTTTCCGGGTGTGACTATTAATACTGTCTGGCAGCTTCTTCACCGTTAAGCACACGCAGTCCTCCCTGAACCAGGGCAAGAAGTTCATCCTCTCCGGGATATACCACAAAAGGAGCAATCCATCCGCAGTATTCTTTTAATTCATCAATAACGGTCTGATTATAAGCAATACCGCCGGTAACGATAATTGCATCTACCTTACCCTTCAATACGGCTGACATGGCACCGATATTTTTGGCAAGCTGGTAAATGAAAGCTGCTTTAACTTTTTTGGCCTCTTCATCACCCTCATCAATTCTCTTAATAACCTCACGCATATCGTTGGTTCCCAGATAAGCGTTAAAACCGCCGTTGCCCACAATTTTTTTGTAGACTTCTTTTTCGGTGTAGTCACCGGAAAAACACATCTTGATTAATGCACCGCTTGGTACGCCGCCGGCTCTTTCCGGTGAGAAAGCTCCGTCGCCGTCAAGGGCATTAAATATATCAATTACTTTGCCGTTTTTATGAGGGCCTACGGAAACACCGCCGCCTAAATGAACCACAATAAGATTAAGGGATTCATATGGTCTGCCTATTTCCTTGGCATATCTTTTGGCAACCGCTTTCTGGTTAAGAGCATGGAAAATACTGATTCTTGGAAGCTCAGGAACTCCTGAAAGCCTTGCAACCTCATCCATTTCGTCCACAACTACCGGGTCAACGATATAGGATGGAACACCGATGGAATCGGCAATCTCCCTGGCAAGAATACCACCCAGATTAGAGGCATGCTGTCCCTGAACGCCTGCTTTCAAATCTTCAAGCAAGTCATCGGTAACGGCGTAGGTTCCGCTGGGGATGGGCTTTAAAAGTCCGCCACGGCCTATAACCACATCCAGAGAAGTTATATCAAAATCCTTTTCCTTAAGAAATTCAATAATTATTTCCTTGCGGAAATCCTTCTGATCAATAATAGAAGCATATTTTGCGATTTCTTCCGTGGGATGACGGAGGGTCTCGTCAAAAAGAAGGGTTTCATCTTCAAATAAACCTATTTTGGTAGAAGTAGAACCCGGATTAATTACTAAACTTTTTATTGCCATTTCTGCACCTTCCTGATTTATATATTTTTCATTTTCTCTGCAACAACAGCACCAAGAGCAAGAGAGTTAACCTTAACGTCCACGCTGTCAGAACGGGAGGTAAGAATTACAGGAGCCTTGGTTCCGGTAATAAGGTTACCGTTAATAACCTTAGCATAATGAACCATTGCTTTATATGTAATATTACCTGCATGAATGTCAGGGAAGAGAATAACGTCTGCATCACCTACAATCTTTCTTCCGGTTGCTCCCTTATGGGCAGCAGCCTCCGGACAGGTGGCAAGGTCCATGGAAAGAGGTCCGTCAACTATACAGCCGGTAATTTCACCTGCTTCATTCATTCTGGTGAGCTCAGCAGCCTCAACGGTGGCGGGCATCTTAGGATTAACAACCTCAACGGCAGCCACAGGAGCAATCTTAGGATTGGTAACTCCACAGGCTTCACAGATTTCAACAGTGTTATTGATAATGTTTACCTTGTCCTCCAGTGTAGGATAAGGAATAAAGGCAACGTCTGTAAGGAAAAGAAGATGGTCAATTCCCTCTACATCAAATACACATACATGGGAAAGAGCCTTTCCTGTACGAAGACCAACTTCCTTATCAAGAACGCTTTTTAAGAAGCCCTTGGTATCAATGAGTCCTTTCATATACATATCTGCGTCCCCGTCATGAACCAGTTTAACGGCAGTGAGGGCAGCCTCGGTTACGTCCTTAACATCAATTACCTCATAATCCGCAAGATTCATTCCGATTTTGTCTGCGATGGCTTTAATTGCATCTGCATCACCTACCAGAACGGAATCTGCGATTCCTCGCTCCTTGGCAGCCATAACAGCTTCAAGTACATTTTCATCCTGGGCAACAGCAACAGCAACCTTCTTCTTGCTGCAGGATTTAACCATTGCCAGAATGTCGTCAAAACTCTTAGTCATTAGTTTGTTCTCCTTATTTATATATGATTTAGGTTAAAAAACACCATTTGGATAAATTATAGCACCTGAATATACAAAAAACAATATTTTTGGGATTTTTATTGACAGGGAAAAATTACTGTGTTAGCATCAAAAATGCAAATGAATTGCAAATTCTAAATGATTTGTACAGCAGGAGTTTATATGCCAAAAGGAAAATATACAACGGTAAGCCATACCGTTATAATGAAATACCTCATGGAAAACAGAGACAAGCTGGTTACGGTGAATGATATTGACGCCTATCTTAAAAAAGAAGGCATAGATGTGAATATCACCACCGTTTACCGTTTTTTGAATAAACTGAGTGACGGCAAGGAAGTAATAAAATACATGGCCGGTAAGGGGGAGATGTCCTCCTTCCAGTATGTAGGTGACAGCCGCAGGTGCATGGAGCATCTTCATCTTCATTGTAATAAATGCGGTAAAATCATACATCTGGAATGTGGTTTTATGAATGAAATATCCAGTCACATAATGGAACATCACGGTTTTGCCCTCCAGTGCGAGGCATCGGTTCTTTACGGGCTTTGCAGTGAATGCAGGAAGGAAGGGGGCTGATACCTTGGAAACTCATATTAAAAAAATTGCAGCATCATGGATTTTGATTATGTTTTTTATATCTGCCTGCCTTACAGGATGCAGCTATTCCGGCAAAAGGGATAACGAAAGCCTTAAAGTCGTATCCACAATTTTTGCATCATATGATTTTGCAAGACAGATTTCAGGAGAATGTGCCGAAGTAACCATGCTTTTGAAGCCGGGAACGGAATCCCACTCATATGAGCCTACACCCATGGATATAATTACCCTTCAGGAATGTGACATATTCATATATGTAGGCGGGGAGAACGATGCCTGGGTTGACAATATTCTGGATTCAATGGATACCTCCCACATGAATGTTATTAAAATGATGGACCTGGTGGATAAGTACGAAGAAGAACATACTGAGGGAATGGAAGGGCATAAACATACCGATGACTGTGACCATGGGGAACATGAAGAAGAACATGAAGAATGGGATGAGCATGTATGGACATCACCGGTGAATGCCATAACCATATGCGAGGCCATTACAGAGGCTCTTGTCAATGCAGATAAAGACAATGCGGATGTATACCGCAGTAATTCGGAAAAATATATTAAGGAAATT
>JBJEND010000064.1:0-16088 GCA_051880015.1 Butyrivibrio sp.
TAAAACTACTGTGGCGGGAACTGGCAGGATAGCTTGGTTGGTATACAATTCACATAAAAAAACTTGCAAAGCATAACACTTTGCAAGCTTTTTTAGTTTAAACAATAATATAAATATACATCTTCAAGAGTTATCTCATTACTGCTGACTTTTATATTTTCAGGCAATTCATCTCCAACTACTTTAAGCATAAGTCCTGTTTTAGTCCGGAAAACGTTTCCTGTTTTATATTTCCGCTGCAATCCGGGCAAGTCTTCAACATTACAGTGTATCTGTCCCACCTTTCCTTCAACAGTATCTATTACTTCATAAGTGGTTCCCATTTCAATCAGCCTGCCCTTTTTAATCAGCATAACATAGTCTGCAATACATTCTATATCGCTTACAACATGGGTGGCAAATAGAATTATTTTATCCTCTGACATTTCCGCAATATAATTACGGATTTTAATTCGCTCATTTGGATCCAGCCCCGCTGTAGGTTCATCCAGAATCAAAAATTTAGGATCTCCCAATAAAGCCTGTGCCAACAGTACCCTTTGTTTCATTCCACCGGAAAAACCTTTTAATTGTTTATATCTCACATCCCATAAATTAACTACCTTAAGAAGTCTTTCTATTTCCCCGGCTGCTCTTTTTGATGGTATTCCCTTTATTGCAGCCATATATTTCATAAATGATATTGCCGAATAATTGTCGTACACTTTCTGCTGCTGTGGCATATACCCCAGGATTTTACGATAGTCTGACCCCATTTTAAGTATGTCGACACCATCACATAAAATCTCACCCTCACCTCGTCTGACATTGTCAGTGAGGAGGTTTATCATAGTGCTTTTCCCTGCTCCGTTAGGGCCCAGGATACCATATATACCGTTTGTAAATGTAACGGACAAATCATCAAGAGCTTTAACATTACCATATGTTTTTGTAATATTTTTAATTTCTATTACCATTATCATATTCCCCCAAGTATTCTCAGTACCAGAAGTGGCAATATACACACAACTGCGGATGCGACTACAGTCATAATGGGACTTTTAAATTTCTTTGCCGCTATACTGACCAAAACAACCATACACCACATAACTGCTGTTTTAATAACGCTTATTCCGATTATATATTCCGTTATGGAAATATTTGCAGGAAGCCATGAAAGGTGCTCCAATATTTTTGCCGGTACATATAAGTATTCTTTTCCGAATTTATTAAGTATGCCATAATACCACGGTATATGGACTCCCATGTAAATAATTACCGCTATTCCCCATCCGGTCAGAAGCTTGATTAATCCGACTATTTTCTTTCCCTTTCCGGATGGATTAATAAGCGCATTCATTCCTGTAAAATATTCCACAGTCCATATTCCAAACACTGATACAATTAACAGTATTGCAGACTCTATTCCAAGCTCCAGTTCATGATTAGTATCTCCTCCGGTAATCAGGCAGTATCCTCTGTCATACATAAATACGGCACCTTCTGTATCACTCATTTTGTCACCTTTTTTCAAAAGACTGTTATATGCCGTCAGCCAGTAATGTTCCGTTCCTGCCTGAACACCTGATGTTCCTTCCTCTATTGCTTTAATTCTTCCATTAATATATTCAATCTTTTTGTCACTGTAGTCACCTTCAACTTCTTTTACAGCCATCATATAATACACATCTTCAACAGATGAATATACGGAATTGGGAGCAGTATATGTATATCTTAAAAAAACTGCCGCTAAAATAATAATCAAGAGGACCTTGTTTTTTATAAAAATCTTATACCACTCATTCAGCAGCAGATTTGTTCCGTATATCCGGTTCCACGGATCTGTCTGTCCAAAGAAATTTTTAATAGTTACGATACATTTCCCCGTATGAGAAATACTCTTTCTGACAGTAAATGAAATTATAAAACCTGCCATAAACAATAATGTCAGAACGGCAATACCTATAAATGAAGCAACAAAATAATTTATCGGTTCTCCAAATACTCTTATATTCATATAGAACCGAAATATCCGTTCTGTATTTATAAACGCATACAGATTAATATTCTTCAATGCCATGACAGCACTGCTGTTTCCTATGGAATAATACAATGCAGTCTCTGCTCCCATAACTGCTGCAGTAATTATGTAAACCAAGCCTGCGGAATCTGATATACTCATAATAAAAACAAATAATACGGCGAACATAAATAATACAGCTAATTTAGCCAGAATAAAACATATCAGATATTGTCCCACACTCATCGTAAGATTGGATGCCACGAACCCTTCAACTGACTGAATAAGACGATTTGTATCCCCAAATCCGTATTTTATTCCCACAAAAATACCCGACGGAAGATATATAAGTATTACCGTTATAATGCAGGCAAAAAAAACGCCTGAAATTTTTCCCGCTGCCAAATGAATTCTACCACGGCTGCAAACAGATGTCAGCACTCTTACGCCGTCTTCTTTTTCCTTCATTACCAATGCGGCAGCAGCTGCGAAAATCATAAATACAGCAATTATATCCATGGAAAATGTTCCGGTCAACAGATTAATGCCTCTGGACGGACCACAGGATAATTGGTTCCCTTGCAAAGCCTCAAATGCTTTGGCAGTTTTTTTGACATTTTTCATTCCATATAAATTTCCCTCTGAAAAAATGGAGATTTTGCCATATTTGTCTGCATCTGCCTGAACCTGTTCAAGGTATTCATTATAAAACGCACACTGCTTAACCTCAGCAAGAACCGTACTGTACGGAAGAAGCATAAAAATCGATTCTGCATCTGCCGTATTATTGTAGTAGTCTGTTTTTTCACAAAGGTAAGCATAGGCTGTACTGTTATCCATGCCTTTAATCTCATCATATATCACACTGTACTTCTCCGAAGTACATAATGTCTCTTTACTTAATCTGTCTTCGCTGTAATACAAAACACAGAAATTAATCAAAGACAAAACAATCCATATCCAGATAACCGTTTTATTTTTAATTATGCCGGTAATCTCATTTATTATTATCTTCATCCCAACTCCCCTGCTGAAAATTTACTCAATCATACATTTGGAATTCACGCACATACACCTTTTCTTTTTTATTAAAATCACCCTTAATGAAATCACTTACTTTTATTCTGTAATAATCTTCTTCCGTAGCAATAATACCATCTGCTGCCAGAAGCAGTTCATTAAACCACACATACTCTCCTAACAGAACTGTTTCATACATACGTTCTGACTTACCTATAGCCTTATTTTCTTCCGTATCCATGTTATATTCATACCATTCTTTTTCCGGAATGACATAATAATATAAGGCATTATTAAGTATAAAGCCTTCCATTACATCTAAAGCATCGGAAACTTTTTTGCAGCTTCCGTTTCTGAATAGGGTTAATCCGTCACCTCTGTACGCATAACAGCCGTTTTTGATACAGACAATTTGTGAATCTTGTTCTTCATGCAGTAATTCCTGTCTGTCTTTTTCCATATCATATGTATACAGTCTCAAGACCGGTTTTCCGCCATTTTTAATAGAATACGTATGGAAGTAAACGATTCCCTGACTGTAGTCCAAATAAGATATATCCATATTTTCTGAGCTGTCTTTTTGTTCTGCATCAATTCTTGTACATTTCTCAGTTTCCGGATCATATATAACAATTCCTGACTGACTGCTTTCTAATGGTTTGGAATCCAGTTCATCAGTATAATCCAGTGTATTATTGAAAGTAAAAAAAATTTTGCCTTCGTTAATCTGAGCAGAACCTACATCCTGTACATTATCAAAGGTACACAGTTTCTTTATGTCTGTCCCATCTGTATTTTCTCTGTATAGAGTCTTTTTGTCATAACTCCATTCGTTCCGGTCACTGGAAATTATATATATATATATATATATTCATCATCCATAAGGATTGTATTATTGAGCGTTGGAAAGACAGCGGGACATTCAGGTATGGGGTTATTCATATCATATGGTAAATGCTCACAGTTAATATCAGAACAGACATATGCCCATTCATGAGAATTACCGTCGGCAAATATTAATCTTAAGGAATCATCAAAAGTCAAAATACCATACTCCGTTACGGTAATAAAACTCGTCTTGTTTCTGTATGATTCCAGCTTATCATTGCCGTTGAGAACCCTGTTGCCATTGTTATGAAATATCAATATTCCGGCAACAATAATACCTGCAGCAATTACAGAAAGAACTATTGCCAATAATCTCTTTTTCACAAAATCCCTCCCTATTTACTTTGAAATTCCTTAAGCTGTTCATTTAGCATGTCACGCAGTTCATAAAATCCTGCTTCATCCCTTTTCTGGAGATATAATTCCAATTCTTCATCAAAATTCTCAGATGTGAACTTAGGAAAATAATTATCATTAATTCTTATAAGATTCAATAATTTATCTCTATTATCCCCGGGATTAAAATAAAAACCTAACAGCGGGCTGTTATCCAGTTTTTTCCAGAACCTGGTTTTTTCTTCATAACGGTTAATAATATCATTTTCCGTGTTATATGCCGTAACATAACACCCGAAATCATACCACATTCCGAATACATCCAATTTACTGCCATCCATTGCATAGGCTATTCCGTCATTAACATAATAATCCGAGCCCTCTACCCCATATATCAGTGCATTGGCAATCTCGCTATCGGTCATTACAAGTCTAAGTAATTCAAATGCTTCTTCCTTATGTCTGCTCCCGGAGTATATACCGGTACCCATAGAACTTAACTCCATAACATGTTCTCCACCCCATACATATAGCATTTCGTTCTCATCGGGTATAAGATTTTTCGAATAGTCTATGCTTATTATGGCAAAATAGGTTTTATTTTCAAGGCATTCCGCATATTCCCGGGAATTTATATCACTTATTAATTCTTTGGATATATACAGTTGATTCAATCGCCTCATATCATTAAATAATCTGTTATATGTATCATCATCAGCGACCTGAAGTGTATCATCAGATACAAGAAGTCCTTCAATATTGGTGCACTTGGTATACCCGCTTTCATCTAAAAAGAAAAACCAAGGCATTATAAATTTATCTGCATCGCTTTTCATGTACATTTCAATAAAACTGCCCATGGTTCCGTCAAAGTTTTT
The DNA here is from genome assembly GCA_051880015.1 of Butyrivibrio sp. Lineage (GTDB taxonomy): Bacteria > Bacillota > Clostridia > Lachnospirales > Lachnospiraceae > Eshraghiella. Next base: position 5,122 of record JBJEND010000064.1, read on the forward strand.
TACTTCCTCAGAGGTTACATACTTTGGATTAAATTCCACATACAGAGAAGTATCAAATCCGATTATACTGTTTGGGACAAAATAGTAACCATCCTTATATCTGCATGCCTTCCAGAGATTTTCATGATAATAATTAAAGAACTCCGGATTATCAGTATAATATCCGTCCAGTTTCTCGAATAAACCCTCGTCCACCATTCTGGTAGTGGTGCTAAAGATTCCTTTTGACATTCCTCCCCATATAATATCTGCATCATTATTTTCCAGATATTTTAAGACATCATTAAAATAATTATCCAGCTTTGCATCAAATCTGTCCTCATATATATCTTCCACATATGCCATTTTAAGACAGAAATCATAACCTCTGTCTTCGAGTATCCCGTTTACCTCATTAAGATTTTTTTCGGGAACTTTGCCACAATCTGAACATAACCAAACAATTTCTGTTCTATTCTCTTTGGGTTCTCCGTTCAATATTAGTACCAAAACTAAAACAGTACATACTATAAGTACTGCCGGTATAATTATCAGCAATTTTTTCTTCATACAAAATACCTTTACCTTTTATACTAATTTTTTTCATAGGAACGCATACCCATGATTTTCCTCATCATAAATAATACCTCCAAATAATATATAGTTTGAAACGCTAATAAGTTGATATCATATCAACCAATTCCATTGGATTCCATTTTATTCCTGTGGTCAACAACTTTTATTGTGATTTATAATCAAAAAAGGCCATACATTTCACCATGTATGGCCTTTAATATAGTCTCACTATATTTAATTAGAAATTCAGAACTCCTATTTTCTCCAGCCAGTTGAAAAAGAAAGCAATAAAAGGAGCAAAAATCAATGCAGGAAGGTAATTTGCCACTTTTATTCTGGTTACCTTAATAAGGTTAAGCCCAAGGGCAAGTATAAGCAGCGAACCCACACAGTTAAGCTCTCCAATGGCATTACTTGCCGTAAGGGGGGCTGCAAGAAGGCCTGACAAAAGCACCAGTCCTCCCTGGAATACCAGCACAAAAACTGCGGAACACATTACACCTATACCAAGACTTACCGATAACATCATGGCAGATACAAAGTCCAGCACCGATTTGGTAAAAAGCATCTTATAATCGTGGTTAATCCCCGCATTGAGAGAGCCCACAATAGTCATGGAACCTACGCAGAACAGAAGGCTTGCCGTAACAAAACCCTCTGCAACGGAGACTCCCTTACCGTCATTTTTCTTGAATTTACTTTGTACCCATTCTCCCAGAGAGTTAATTCTCTTATCTATATCTATGAGTGTACCTACAACTGCCCCTAATACCATTGAAATTATAGTTACAAGAACATTGCTGCCCTCTGCCAGCCCTGTTATACCGATACACAGGGTACACAGTCCTATACCAAGCATAATTGCATCGGTGATTCTCTTGGGAATACCTTTCTTGCACAAAAGCCCTATGGTGCTTCCAAGGAGTACCGTAACCACATTAGTAATTACTCCTATCATATTCTATCCTAACGTTCCTTAATATTCTTATATTCCGCTTTCTCCATTACACTTAAATATGCAGGACGGATAATCTTATCCACATTAATCAATTCCTCTATTCTGTGTGCACTCCATCCCACAATTCTTGCAATGGCAAAAATCGGGGTGTAAAGCTCCACCGGAATATCCAGCATGCTGTATACAAATCCGCTGTAGAAATCCACGTTAGCACTGACACCCTTATATATTCTGCTGGACTCAGAAATTACCTCCGGTGCAATTCTCTCAATCATGGAATATAATTCAAATTCATCATGATGGTGCTTGGCAGAAGCCAGTTCCTCTACAAAGCTTTTAAAAATACGGGCCCTTGGGTCAGATATGGAATAAACCGCATGACCCATTCCGTATATAAGGCCGCTTCTGTCAAAGGCTTCTTTTTTAAGGATTTTTCTCAGATATGCTCTTACCTCATCCTCATCCTTCAAATCCCTGACATTACTCTTAATATCTTCCATCATTCTTACTACTTTAATATTGGCACCGCCATGTTTCGGTCCCTTAAGGGACGAAAGGGCTGCTGCAATAACGGAATATGTATCAGAACCGGAAGAGGTGACAACACGTGTTGTAAAAGTAGAATTATTACCTCCGCCATGCTCCATATGAAGAATAAGTGCAGCATCAAGCACTTTAGCCTCCACATCCGTAAAGCTCTTATCCGGTCTGAGCATTCTTAAAATATTCTCCGCAAATGAAAGATTGTTATCCGGGCGGTGAATATATAAACTGTCGTCCCGCTTATAATGATTATATGCATGATATCCATAAACTGCCATCATAGGAAAAACACTTATCAGCATAAGGCACTGGCGCAAAACATTCTCAATAGATAAATCAGATACATTTTCATCGTAGGATGCAAGACTTAAAACACTCTTGGTAAGAGAATTCATAATATCTCCGCTGGGTGCTTTCATAATAACATCTCTTGTAAAATTGGTAGGAAGTCTTCTGCTGGCATTCAGAACCTTTTTAAAATTATCCAGTTCTTCTGCCGTGGGAAGCTTTTCAAATAATAAAAGATAGGCAATTTCCTCAAATCCGAATCTGTTATCCTCTCTAATACCCTTTACCAAATCAAATATATTATATCCCCTGTAATAAAGCTCTCCATCACAGGGAACACTCCTGCCGTCAATTTCTTCTGACGATTTAATGAGAGAAATCTTGGTCAAACCTGAGAGAACTCCCTTACCGTTTTTATCTCTTAAACCTCTCTTAACCCCATATTCATCAAATAACCCTGAATCAATCTTCTGGCTGTCCACACATCTTGCTGCATATTCTTTTGTAAAATCCTTTACGTCATATTTATTCATGTCGGGCCTCCTTTCAAACCTAATACATCATTTTTTGATTATAGCATAAAAATAAGGGGAAAAGTATAAATTAACAAAAATTTAAGAAAATATAGCAAAAAGAAAAGGGTCTCTGCATTTTTATGCAAAAACCCTTTAATAAAAACAATTTGGTTAAATCAATTTATTTGAGTGCGCCCTTTACCAGAACAGTTGTGGTAAGAGCCTCAACAGTAACACTGCCTGAAGCAGTTCCCAGTGAAGCAGTACCTGCTTTGTCACCCTGAACACATATGGTCCATTTTCCTTCCGGAAGTGTAACTGTTACTGCCTCTGATGTTGGGTTAAATACAGTAAATATACCATCTGATACTTCTCCGTCAGCAGGTGCCAGTGCATATGCAATTACTCCCGTCGGTAAATCCTTGGAGAATGTATATTTATCCTTAGCACTTTCCATAAGGGTAAGAGAAGCATGAGCCTTTCTGAATTCAATTAATCCCTTGTAGTAATTATATACCTTCTGGTATGTAGGATCATTCAGATTATCCCATTTAAGGCTGTTTACCGCATCTGATGCATTGTAGCTGTTGTGGTTAAAGGTTCCGTCCCCGTTAGGCTTGCTTCTTAAGAATTCTTCACCTGCAAGAATGAACGGTACACCCTGTGATGTATACACTATAGCAGCAGACATAAGGTTCTGCTTAACTTTATCATCCATGGAATCATCCGGGTTAGATGAATTAATCTCATCCCAGAGTGTCATGTTATCATGGCATGAAGCATAGTTAATAAGAGCAGAAGGAGTAGTTGTCCATGATGTAGCTCCGGCTACGCCTGATAAAATTGTTGAAGCCTTTCCGAAGTTACCATTTACATAACCTTTCTCGGTAGCATTAAATACGCTTCCCTTAATTGCATCTCTTGTTGAATCATTGAACATGGCAAATCCCGGAAGCTGTTTGCTTGCTGTCTGATTAGCCAGAACCGTTCCGCTCTTAGTTACTGAAGTGCTCATTGACCAGCCTTCGCCATACAGAACAATTGAAGGATCTATCTTATCCAGTTCTTCTCTGATAGTTTTAATTGTTTCAACATCAATAAGACCTACAAGGTCAAAACGGAATCCGTCTACGTGATACTCTTCTACCCAGTAAACTACAGAGTCAACGATAAACTTGCTGACCATTGCTCTTTCGGAAGCAACGTCATTACCACAGCCTGAACCGTTTGAATTAGGTCTGTAGAAATATCCCGGAACTAACTTATTAAAGCAGTAATCAGTATTATATGTGTGGTTATATACAACGTCCATTACAACTGAAATTCCGTTGTTATGAAGTGTCTGAACCATCTGTTTAAATTCTTTAACTCTGACTTCTCCGTTGTACGGATCTGTTGAATATGATCCTTCAGGAACATTGTAGTTCTTCGGATCGTAACCCCAGTTATACTGAGTAGAATCCTTAACTGATTCATCAACGGTAGCATAATCATATACAGGGGTAAGCTGAAGATGTGTAATACCCAAATCCAGCATATGGCTTAAGCCGGTAGGAACTCCCTTGGAGTTCTTGGTTCCAAGCTCTGTAAGTCCAAGGTATTTGCCCTTATTGGTAATTCCTGAGCTTGCATCAACAGAAAGATCCCTTACATGTAATTCATAAATGATGGCATCCGTAATATCCATTCCGCTGTTAGGATTCTTATCATTCTCCCAACCCTTAGGATCTGTGGAATCAAGGTCAATTACCATTGCTCTGTTACCATTCACGCCTACTGCACGGGCATATGGATCACAGGCCTCATTTTCAACATTGCCGATTTTAGCCGTATAGGTATAATATGTTCCGTTTAAATCTCCGTCAACCTTAGCTTCCCAGACACCCTTATCTCCCTCTGTCATATCAACAGATTTGATTAAATCGTTTGTTCCCTGGGTTCCGCTTGTATAGAGATTAACTTTAACTGAATCTGCTGTAGGAGCCCATACTTTAAAGGTTGTGGAATTCTTGGACCAGACAGCACCTAAATCGTCTCCCGAATATCCGTATTCCTCTTCAAAAGCAGTAGTAGAGAAAATATCGGGAACTACTACATCATATTCATACAATCCGTCAAGGACAACTTTATATTTGCCAAACGGATCTACTGCTTCGGAAAGAACAACTTTGATTTTCTTTCCGTCTGCTTCCTGAGAAGCAATGCTTAACTCTGTTCCATTTTCATCCTTAACGGCAATAGTATTGTCTGATGTCCACTCCTGTGTAACAGTAACATTCAATGTCTTGTAGTCATCTGACAGCTTTGCACTTGAAACGCCTAATCCCATCACGCAATCATCTCCCAATTTACGTTCAAATCCTTCAACGCCGCTTACAACATACACGTCAACCGTGCCGGCCAGAATGTCGTTAGTCTCAATGAACTGGTCACCGTCAAAATCCTTTGCTTCCCATTCATTCAGACGGACAATGAAACCAATTTTCTCAGTTCCGGCCGGGAATGTAGCTGTTGTTACAACACCGTTTTCATCTGCATCTGTACCGAATTTGTATGATGCACCATCACCGGTAGTCCAGAACCATACATTCCATCCGTCATACACGCCATCTTCTCTCAAATAATGAAGATTAACGGTAATTTCCGTTGGAGCATTAGGATCTGCTGTAGAAGGTTCAGTCGTACCCGCTTCGGTTGTAGTCGGTTCTTCCGTCGTGGATGAATTCTTCTTAGTACATCCGAAGAGAGTGAAAACTAAAGCAGCGGCTAATAAAATAGCCAAAATTCTCTTAAAATTCTTCATATCTCGCACCTTTCCTTTTTTTACATATAGTAATATAGTACCAGATGCAAAACTTTTCGTAAATATAAATTTTCACATATTCATATCATTTTTGACTTAAAAAATATCCTTTCATCCGCCAATACTGTTTCCGGTATAAAGCTGGTAATACCTGCCCTTCTGCTCAATAAGCTGGTCATGGGTACCTTTTTCAATAACCCTTCCCTGTTCAAGAACCATAATACAGTCGCTGTTTTTAACTGTGGAAAGTCGGTGGGCAATAACGAAGGTTGTTCTTCCCTTCATAAGTTTATCCATTCCGCTCTGAACAATCTTTTCAGTTCTTGTGTCAATGGAGCTGGTAGCTTCATCAAGAATAAGAACAGGTGGATCGGCAACGGCTGCCCTGGCAATGGCAAGAAGCTGTCTCTGTCCCTGACTTAAATTGGCGCCGTCCCCTTTAAGCATGGTATTGTAACCATCCGGCAGATGCTTGATAAAGCTGTGGGCATTGGAAAGTTTTGCTGCCGCATATACTTCTTCATCCGTGGCATCCAGTTTGCCGTACCGTATATTTTCCATTACCGTTCCGGTAAACAAATGGGTATCCTGAAGAACAATTCCAAGTGAGCGTCTCAAATCAGCTTTTTTTATCTTATTAATATTAATTCCGTCATAACGGATTTTGCCATCCTGTATATCATAAAAACGGTTAATAAGATTGGTTATTGTGGTTTTGCCTGCTCCGGTGGAACCTACAAAAGCGATTTTCTGACCCGGAGTAGCATATAAATCCACATTATGGAGAACTGTTTTATCCTCGGTATATCCAAAATCCACATCATCAAATACCACGTCTCCCGTAAGTTCCACATAATCCGTCTCACCGGTTTCCCGATGATAATGCTTCCATGCCCAGATTCCCGTTCTTTTCAGGGTTTCAACAAGCTTACCATCCTCTTTAACAGCATTAACAAGGGTTACATACCCCTCATCCTTCTCCGGTTCTTCCTCCAGCAGTCTGAATATTCTGTCCCCGCCGGCCAGAGCCATAATTATACTGTTAAGCTGCATACTTACCTGATTAATAGGCATATTCAGACTTTTGTTAAAGGTAAGAAAGCTTGCCAGAGCACCAAGGGAAAATCCCCACAGGCCGTTAATGGCGAAAACTCCTCCCACAACTGCCATAATTACATAGCTTATATTACCGATTTGTGCATTTACCGGCATTAATATATTGGCAAACTGATTAGCATTATATGCACTGTCATATAATGAATCATTTAATTTTTTGAAATCCTTTTTACATTCTTCTTCATGGCAGAAAACCTTAACCACCTTCTGGCCTTCCATCATTTCCTCAATGTATCCGTTAAGTTTACCTATATCTCTTTGCTGTGCAATGAAATAGCTTCCGCTTTTTTTGGAAATCTTACCGGTAACAAAAAGCATAACGCCCACCATTAACAGGCTTAAAATTGTAAGGGGTACACTTAACATAAACATGGACACCAATACAAATCCTATGGTAATTACACTGTTTACAAGCTGGGGAATACTCTGACTTATCATCTGTCTCAATGTATCCACATCATTGGTATACATTGACATTATGTCGCCGTGGGCGTGGGTGTCAAAATATTTTATTGGCAGTGTTTCCATGTGATTAAACATATCATCACGGAGATTTTTAAGCGTGCCCTGTGCAACATATACCATGAGCTTTGCATTTACGAAGCTTGCAATTACACCTATAAGATAAATGATGCCAACCCTGATTATCTCATGAAGCAGTCCGGTAAAATTCGGATCGGCCTCCAGTAACATTGGTTCAATAAATCCGTCAATCAGAGTTTTCATAAACATTGTACCCTGTGCCGTAGCAAAGGCGCTGATAACAATACAGATAAAAACAATAATACAGTGCGGCAGGTATTTTTTAAAAACATATTTCATTATCTTGGAAAAAACCTTCATAGGGTTATCCACTGTAGGTTTCATTCCTCTGGGTTTTGCTCCGTGTCCCTGCATTATTCTTCACCTCCGTCCTTATGTTCATCGAAATCGCCGCTTCCGCCTCCCGTCTGGGATTCGTATACTTCACGGTATATTTCATTGTTTTCCAGCAGTTCTTCATGGGTTCCGAAACCGTTTATTTTTCCTTCCTCCATCACAATAATGCGGTCTGCATTCATTACACTGGCTATTCTCTGGGCAATAATAATCTTGGTTGTTCCGGGAATTTCCGTTGCAAAGGCTTTCCTGATTCTGGCATCAGTAGCAGTATCCACTGCACTTGTACTGTCATCCAGAATGAGTATTTTCGGTTTTTTAAGCAGTGCCCTGGCAATACACAGTCTCTGCTTCTGTCCTCCTGACACGTTACTGCCTCCCTGTTCTATGCGGGTATCGTATTTATCAGGAAATCTCTCAATAAATTCGTCTGCACAGGCAAGTTCACAGGCCCTCCTGCACTCCTCATCAGTTGCCTGGATATTACCCCACCTAAGATTTTCGTAAATAGTTCCGGTAAAAAGTAAATTTTTCTGAAGAACAACACTGACTTCATTTCGTAGTGACTCTATATCATATTCCCTTACATCAATGCCTGCCACCCTGACAGTTCCGTCACTTACGTCATACAGCCTGCTTATAAGATTGACAAGACTGGATTTTGCGCTTCCGGTTCCACCTATAATTCCTATTGTCTCTCCTGATTTAATGGATAAATTAATGTCACTTAAAACATATTTATCACTGTCGCCTTTATATTTAAAATTAACATGGTCAAATTGGATGCTTCCGTTCTTAATTTCAGTAACCGGATTTTGGGGATTAACAATGTCCGGCTTTTCATTAAGCACCTCCGCTATACGTTCGGCACTGGCCACACTCATTGTCATCATTACAAAAATCATTGAAAGCATCATAAGGCTCATAAGAATGCTCATGCAGTAAGTGAGAAGATTCATCAGATTACCGGTGGTAAGCTCTGTTGCACCGGTATTAACAATGAGCTTTGCACCAATCCAGCTTATAAGCATAATACATCCGTACACTGTAAGCATCATTGCAGGGGAGTTAAGAGCAACTATATTTTCTGCCTTTACAAAAAGTTTATATATATTTTTGCTTGCCTTATTAAATTTTTCTTTTTCGTAATCCTCACGGACATAGGCTTTAACCACTCTGATTGCAGATACATTTTCCTGTACGCTTTCATTCAGGTCATCGTATTTGGGAAAAGCCGTTTTAAAATACCCTGTTGCGGTCCTGATAATGAAAAACATAATAATTCCCAGAAACAATAATGCCAACAGGTATATACCTGCAATTTTAGGGCTGATTGTGAATGAAAGTATCATGGAAAAAATAAGTGTTGAAGGAGCTCTCATACACATTCTTAAAAGCATCTGATATGCCTGCTGTACATTGCTGACATCTGTGGTAAGACGGGTTATCAGTCCCGCTGTACTGAATTTATCTATATTGGAGAATGAAAAGTTCTGTATATTGTTATACATCCCTTCCCTTAAATTCCTGGCAAATCCCGCAGAGGCTTTAGCTCCGAACTTTCCGCCCAGTACTCCTGCAGTAAGGCTTAATAATGCAAGTACAACCATTAAGCCACCCACCTTTACCACATGACTCATATCTGATTTATTTATTCCGTAATCAACAATGGAAGCCATCATATACGGAATAAGGGTTTCCAGAATTACCTCCGCAATCATGCAGATTGGTGTAATGATAGATGCAGTTTTAAATTCCTTAATATATCGCGATAATGTCTTGAGCATCTTTTCTCCTCCTGTCATTTATCTTATTTATGTTTTCTTCCATTTTATGAAGAATTTTCTCGAAGGTTTCTCTTTCTTTTGGAGAAATTCCTTCTTCCACTTCTTTATGGACCTCATTAATAATTTCAATAATCTCAAGATGAGTCTTTATACCCAGGTCCGTAAGGGAAATTTTTTTAAGTCTGCCATCCATAATGCAGCTTTCTCTTATAAGATATCCCTTTTTCTCCATCAGCTTAAGTATAGATGTGACCGTTGACTTGGTTATACCGAAATTATTCTCTATATCTCTCTGATATACAACATTTTGTGAATTGCAGTACAGATAGCCCAGTATGTAACCGTGCATGGTTGTAACCTCGTCAAATCCGGCTTCCGCAATTTTAGTATGCAGATATCTTAAAATGAGATTATCTATTCTCTTTAATTGAAAGCCAATACTCTTTTTCGGTTCCATATAAAAACTTTCTCCTTGTTAATAGTTTGACTTCAAACCATTTTACTCTGATTTTATTCAAAGTCAATATGTTCAATTATGAATTTTTTATGAAATAATAAAAGGGTTTTTATAAAACATAAACTGTTTCATAAAAACCCTTTATATCATCTGTTTGCGTTTCTGTACTGTACAGGTGTCATTTCGAACATTTTTCTGAATGTCCTGTTAAAGTGCTCCACATTCTGATATCCTACGGAATATGCTATATTTTCCACTGTCATATTCCCGTTTTTCAGCAGGACCTTTGCTTTTTTCATACGGACACCGGCAACATGTTCACCGAAGGTCTTTCCGGATTTATCCTTAATATACTTGGAAACATATGATTCAGAAAGATGAAATTTATCTGCAAGCTCTTCCAGCGTTACACTCTGGTAATTGGTCTGAATATAATTCAGAATATTTATAAGTCTGTCATCCTTTTCCTCTTCATCGGTTCCTATCTGGGGAAGCTTATTGGCTGCAACAGTAAGAGCATGAATAGAAGCCTTAATTATATCCTCATCAATGCCTGCTCCCCAGTACATTTTGCCATCACATGTGATTCCCACATATGCCATGGCTTTGGAGGATGAACCTCTTGAAAGAGCATGCTCTTCATATTCAGACAGCTCATAGCTGATTCCGAAATACTGTTTGATAATATTGCTCACCGCATCCAGTCGTCCGTTACCGTTGGCATCCACTATTGTCTTCCTGCCGCCGTAGGATATGGTTGCCTCAGCCATTATACCTTCATTCTGCTTGAAATGGCATTCCGTAATTTTAAAATGAGGCGTATATTCAATATAGCTGTTTTCAAAAATTTCATATACCCACTGGGGTGATAATTCTTTATGAGCCTCATCAGATACATGTTTAACTGCGTATCCCACTTCTTCCCGGAGTTTTTCAGGAAGCTGGATGCTGAAATTCTGTTTCAGAATATAACTTACGCCGCCCTTACCGGACTGACTGTTAATTCTGATAACATCCGCATCATATGTACGTCCCACATCCACAGGATCAATAGGAAGATAAGGCA
>JBJEND010000065.1:0-3206 GCA_051880015.1 Butyrivibrio sp.
TATTGTACCTGCCTTCTTAATGAAGGACCAGCCTCTTTCCCACATACTTCTCAAAACATTGCCGGGCGTAGGCCAGTGATATGCCGGAAGCTCCATAACAAAAGGTGCCGGATCCCCTGCAAACATTTTTGTCTTCTTTAAAATAATACCTGAAATAATTACTGCAGAAACTCCGATAAAGTAAGCACTGGGGCCTACCCACCATGCACCGTCAAACAGTGCGGAGGCTACAAGGGCAATAATGGGTAGTTTGGCTCCGCAGGGAATAAATGTAGTAGTCATAATTGTCATTTTACGGTCACGGTCATTTTCAATGGTTCGTGATGCCATAATACCCGGAACGCCGCAGCCGCTTCCGATAAGCATGGGTATAAAAGACTTTCCGGAAAGACCGAATCTGCGGAAAATTCTATCCATGATAAAGGCAACCCTTGCCATATATCCGCAGGACTCAAGGAAAGCTAACATAATAAAAAGCACTAACATCTGGGGAACGAATCCCAGCACGGCACCTACACCTGCTACAATTCCGTCCAGAATAAGGCTTTTAAGCCATGCCCCACAGTTAATTGCGTCAAGTCCGTTTTCAACCAGAACAGGTATACCGGGAACCCATGTATCTGTTCCAAACAGATGGAACCCCTCTCCGAATAAGCCGTCATTGGTCCAGTCTGTTACCCATGTTCCGACGGTTGTAACAGAAATAAAATATACAATGAACATAATAACCGCAAAAATAGGCAGCGCCGCAAAACGGTTGGTTACAATTCTATCGATTTTATCAGATACAGGCAGCTTTTTCCCGGAATTTTTTGAATAAAACTTTTTAATTATTGAAGAAATATATGTATACCGCTCGTTGGTAATAATACTTTCCGTATCATCATCAAAGGCTTCCTCCAAGGCCTGAATCTCTGCCTCTGCATCCGGAACCTGCTTAAGCTTTTCAACTATCTTGTCATCTCTTTCAAGAAGCTTTATGGCATAGAATCTCTTCTGTTCATCAGCCACCTCATCTCCAAGCTTATTTTCCACGGCTTCAACAGCCATTTCCACCTTCTCATCGAATTTGTGTAAGGGCTTGGTGTGTTTTTTGCTTTCCGCAAGGGCAACGGCCTTTTTAACAAGGTTTTCTATTCCTCTTCCCTTAAGAGCTGAAATCTCAACTGCATCACAGCCCAGTATCTCGCCTAATTTAGCGGTGTTGATTTCGTCTCCGTTTTTATCCACAACATCCATCATATTGACTGCAAGGATGATAGGAATACCCAGTTCCATAATCTGTGTTGTAAGATATAAGTTACGTTCTATATTGGTTCCGTCAATGATATTGATAATTGCATCCGGTTTTTCGGTTAATAGATAATTTCTGGCAACCACTTCCTCCAGAGTATAGGGCGAAAGTGAATAAATTCCCGGCAGGTCCGTAATAATTACGTCCTTATGGTTTTTAATTTTACCTTCCTTTTTCTCCACTGTAACTCCCGGCCAGTTGCCCACGAACTGATTGGAACCGGTCAGTGCGTTGAACAAGGTTGTTTTACCGCAGTTTGGATTACCTGCAAGCGCTATTTTATTTGACATTTTCTTCCTCCTTTAGTTAGTCATTACTAACCTATCTGCAAAAAAAATTACTCCACTTCTATCATTTCCGCATCTGCTTTCCTAATGGATAATTCATAGCCTCTTACGGTTATTTCCACCGGATCTCCTAAGGGAGCAACTTTTCTGACATACACTTCAACACCCTTTGTAATTCCCATGTCCATTATTCTTCTTTTGACAGGGCCGTCTCCCGTAAGCTTAACCACTTTAACGGTCTCGCCGCACTTAGTCTGCCTTAATGTCTTCATTCTCTTCATCCTTTCCTAAATAATAATTCTGGCAGCCATATCTCTGCCGATGGCAACTCTTGAATCTTTAATGTTGACAATAAGATTTCCGTTAATTTCAGATATTACGGTCACAATTCCCCCCGTAACAAATCCAAGATTTTCCAGAAACCTGCGGGTTTCTTCTTTGCCTCCCACTTTTTTAATAATGTTTGATTCTCCTGTTTTCGCTAATGACAGTGGCATATTCAGACCTCTTTTCTCCGTATTTATACGGCACTGCTTTCCTTTTTCGAGGTTAGTATATTCTAACTTATGTTAGATGTCAATAACTTTTATAAAATTTTTCACTTTTTTATTTTTTGAAGCATATAATGATATGACAGAAAAAACATAGGAATCCGTATGAATATTGCAGACAATTACATTACTCTTTCATTGGAAACTCATTTGTTTTTTGCCCGTATTATGAAAGAGCACTCCCTGTTTCTTGAAGCAGGTTTTCCCTGCAAAGACAGCAGGTTTATACAAAGAGCAGAACATTTCAGAAAACAGTTTGAAGAATTATTATCAAGTGTCGTAAAGATTAGCAACGGAAGAATCGGTAACCCTGTTCTTGAGTCTGACGAATTAATTACGGAGTTCACCGCAGCCGCAGAAAACCGTACAGAATTATTAAGCGGAATACCCATTAACACCGACATAACCAAAGCTGAAGGGAAGCTGCAGCCTTCTTATTGTATGAAAAATACAAGAGAAATCCTAATGAATGTTCAGCAGATTAACGAACGTTCCATATGTCTGCTTAATGGTTTGATTACATTGAAGGAAAATATTTTAAACGAAGTTTTGAACTGCAGTCTTTTTACTTTTAATTATCCTTTATTAATTGAACACATTATAAGAGAAGCAAAGCTTTATCGTTCAGCCATAAGCGATTTAATGAACAATCCCCAGCGTTCGGGTAAAGCTCTTTTGGGCGGTGAAGAATTCTGGAATCGAATTATGATGGAGCACGCACTGTTTATCCGGGGATTACTGGACCCGTCTGAAGAAGAGCTGATAAAGATGGCCCAAGGTTTTGCAATGGACTATAAAAAGCTTGTGGAAAAAGCCGGAGAACAGGACTGCGCATTATACCACGATATGACCGGAGAAACACTGGAAGAAACAATAAAATACCGTGATTTTAAAGCAGCCGGCACTAAGGGAATTCTGGCATGCGAAACCGTTTCTGTTATTCTTCCCCTTCTTGCAGATCATGTATTGCGGGAGGCCAACCACTATATAAGGATTTTAAAATCCCAGAGTTAAATATTAAGGGGCTGTAAAAAAACGGTCTTAAAATGAGCCACCTGTTCACGAAAGTGGACA
>JBJEND010000066.1:0-3183 GCA_051880015.1 Butyrivibrio sp.
CGGTATGGATAATGGCGTCCGGGGCAGATTATTCCGGAGTAATCTGGGCTTTCTGCCCCAGGAATGTGGCTATTATGATGAATTTACCGCATATCAGTTTCTGAAATATATGGGTTCTGTTAAAAATGTGCCTGCCAAAAGGTGCGACCAACGAATAGAAAAATATATGATTCAGTTAAGATTATGGGAGCACAGGAATAAGAAAATCAGACAGTATTCGGGAGGAATGAAACACCGGCTCGGTATTATTCAGGCATTACTGAATGAACCAACTCTTCTTATTCTTGATGAACCCACTACAGGCCTGGATTATATTGAGCGGAATGCCTTTGCCGATATTATAAGAGATTTTTCCAAAAATCACATTGTGCTGATATCCACCCATATTTTCAGCGATATGGAGGGAATTGCTGATAATATTCTGATTTTAAATTCCGGAAAGCTTGTATGTAATGAAAAATTTGTCAAAGAAGTTTCCATTAAAGAGTATTATAAGCAGTATTTTCAGGAGTAACAGATATGAAATATGAACTGATAAAAAGTTTATCCAATAAAACCGTTATTATGGTAGTTTTCTTATTACTCTGCATAAACGGACTTGAAATGTATTTTCAATGTAAATTTTTCTCACAGGAAATATTGGTGGAGGATAATTACAGCACCGAAGATTATAAAGCAATTATTGCAGATGCCGTGGAAGATATACATAATAACAGGGATGTTTTTCTGTCAAAAGCTGTTATCAGTGAATTCATTGACAGAGAAATAACTAATGAAGCATATGATTCAAGAGAGGCAGAGTTTATTGCCTATAACAAATTCGGTATATATGGCATTTTTATCGTAGCTCTGATTGTGATTTTTACCATCGATACTGAAAGAAAGAGCGGAATGGTTCAGATTATTTCGGTTATTTCAAAACGTTCTTCAAAGGTTTTAATTGCAAAACAGTTATCTCTGGCTCTGTGCTGCATTATTATAAATTTTCTTTTCCTGACTGAAGGCATAATTTTATACAGTCTGTCAGGGGGGCTGGATATAGGTATGAAGCTGTACAATGTTCCAGGGTATTTTGCTACATGGTATTCCGGCAATATACTGTCCTACAAAATTATATGCACTTTGGGAATATGTATGTTACAGATAATTATTGGCAACTTAATTTACATCGCATCATGCTTTTTCAAAAACACCGTTCCAATTATCGGATGCAGTCTGGCGTCAGTGGGAATTTTGTTTTTAATTGGAAAAATAATTCCATCCGGAAACTGTTATTTTAACATTTTCAGCTTTTTAAACTGTGAATGTCTGTCCAGGGATTTTATAATATTAAAATTTGGAAATATATATACATACCGTCTTTGGGCTGTTGTTATAACGACGGCAGCATGTATGCTTCTTGTAAATATTGCTAATTTTCTTTTACACCAAAGCAGGAGGTCGTTATGATTTTAGAGGAATTAAAACGGGTACTGTTCAGGCATAAAGGAGTATGGATATTTTTGGCCATGTGTATAGGCATAATCCTATTATATATTTATAGCAACCGTTTCTATATAAAATATGATCAGTATCAGATTATATCAGAATGTTACATTTCTTTTGAAGGGGAACTGACAGAGTATAAATTAAATGAATTAAAAAACATCTGTGATGAGAATCGTATAACATATTATGAAAAGGCTTTTGCATATGATTCCATCTATAGTAATGCAGTCAGTTTAATGCAGCAAATGGAGCAGCCTTTTCTTTTATATGAACCCGGATGGAGTTCACTAATAGGAAATATTGCGGATAATTACTGTGTATTAACCGTTCTGTTGATTTTTTCGGTATTAATTTTTGCTATTGATTCAGGGCATAAAATCCGGAACCTGTTTAATACATCTGTAAACGGAAGAAGAAGGCTTTTAATAACAAGAGTACTGATATATACCGGAGTGGCATTTGCGGTTATTTTTATACAGGGATTAATTGAATATATTCTGGCGGTATGTTTAATTGGGATGAGACACCCTGAGGCTCCCATTCAAAGTATCCTTGCCTTCAGGGATTGCAGCCTGAAGGTTACTGTAATGCAGGGATATATACTTGTATTGTTTCTTAGATTTACAGGGGCATTAATGGGCGGTTTATTTGTAGGTATGATTGCTTCATTAACAAGAAATATTTATATATCAATAATTTCCGGTATAATGATATTTTTTGAAGGATACTTCTTTTCAGCACTGTATGATTGTACATATCTGCTTCCCCAGCATTTATTTGTTTCATATGGCACATTGACAGAAGGTCATCTCCTAAATATCATAATTGTTTCAGCCGGTATAATTTTTTTACTGTTTACCGGATTGGTAACAGTTAATAACGAACGTGGCAGAAGGAGGATTGTGTGAAGTATTTAAAAAAGATTATCATTGTTTTAGCAGTTGTCGGTATAGTTATTATAATTGCTTTACTAAAAAATAACAGTGATTGGAAAGAAGATTTTTCACCATATTCTTCAAGACTGTTATATACACAGGCTAACTATGTTGACCAGCCGTCCGTAAATCTGGTTAACGAGACACCAAGTCCCATAGGTTCCGTGGAAACAGAAGAATATATATACTTTTTTAACAGTCTTAAAAATAACCCCGGTGCTTACCGCGTATATTCTTTTAACAAAGAAAAGCAGGTTACAAAACTGGAATACGAAATATACAATGAGGAAACAGCAGCGATGCTGGTAGGCGTATCCACCAATGACAGGAAGATGATTTTAAACTATACGGACAAGGTTGTGCTGGTGGATTTGTTTACACAGATATCCAGAGAAATATACAACGGTTCACGGGTGTGTACATCAGTATATAAGCAGGATTTATTATACATGAATGATGATGGTATTATCCACGTGCAGAATTTACGCACCGGTAAAACACACAGTATTGACGTAATCAGTGCATCACAGTTTATTGTGTTTGAGGATTCCATTTATTATCTGGACAATGAAAATAACGGTTGCATGTCAATATACGATATTAATACCGGGGAAATAACCAGAACCTCAGAAAGCGGTGACATGGGTTTCTTCTGGATTGACGGAGGTGTTGTTCTGAAATAGCCTGATTATTTTCCTCAAAAAAACATGTCAAGCATATTTGAAAATGTCCCAAAATAATTGAAACATTAGCCCCGGCA